>CAYJRG010000125.1:0-1524 GCA_964372585.1 uncultured Candidatus Saccharibacteria bacterium | reverse complement strand
GTGATATAATACTTCCAGTTCAATCCAATCGAAAAATACCGCTATGAAAACCACTCGCCCCACAACCCGCCGGATGGTCAAAATACTTGAGGGAATTTTCGGCGCCAAGGTTCAAAAAGTTAAGTTCACATGGCGCCCCAGCCAAGACGTGCCGAAATTTCTCCGAAAATTCGACGCCGTCCAGAGGAGAACCGCCAAGAGTACGCTCCGCCTCGGCTGATCCGAACTTACGAATCAAGCGCCTTTTCAACCGCACGCCAGAAATGGCGTGCGATCTTTTTTTATACGCATTGCCCCACAACATACCAACATACTCCAGTATGTTGGTATGTTGTGGGTAAAGAATTTAATTAACCATTCGACTATGCTCGGGGTGTTTTCACTTTTTTATTTGAGAGGAATTGAGACGAAAATAAAAGCCGCTCCGGCGCGGGGTCGGAGCGGTTGAGGGTTGAGATTGTTGCGAATCCGCTGATGGGGCGGATTTTGCTTACTTCACGTCAGGGTAATACGCCGAGGTGACGGAAGTATCCTCATCCTCGATGGTAACCCAAACACGTTGTTTCCGGCCGGTACCCAAACCGCCAATAAAAACTTCGCCCCACAATTTTTGAGAGCGGGCATTTTTCGTGCCGGTGGGGTCGCGTCCCGATTGCAAGCTCCACTTGCAACGGGATTTGTGGCAACCTCAGCGCTTTATCTCATTCGACGTCTTTAGAAAGTGGGCAAAGCTGGTGCCGATGCGGACGGGCGACGCAGTATTTCCTGCCGTAGTCAATCAGGAGATACGTCGCGTTGAACCAGTCGCGGCGCGGAATGATGCGCATGAGGTCGCGCTCGATTTTCTCCGGAGTTTTTTCTTGGCTCAAGCCCAAGACGCGGGCAAGGCGCTTGACGTGCGTGTCAACCGCAATCCCCTCTACCACGCCGTAGGCGTTTCCCAAGATCACGTTCGCGGACTTTCGGCCCAGCCCCGGAATGGTGAGCATCTTTGCCATAGTCCGCGGCAGTTTGCCGCCGAATTTTTCTTGCACCGCCTTTGCCGCAGAGAGGATGTTTTTGGTTTTCGCGCGATAAAATCCGCAGGAGTGAATTGCTTTTTCAAACGCCCGCACGCCCCGTGGGCTCTGCCCCGCCTTCGCATAATCGGCGAGTTTCGGATATTTTTTGTAGAGCGTCGGCGTGACCTCATTCACTTTTTTGTCGGTGCACTGGGCGGAGAGCTGAACCGCGACGAGAAGCTCCCAGTTGTTTTTGAACTTGAGCGCAATCTTCGCGCGCGGGAAGAGCTTTTTGAGCCGCGAGAAAATCTTTTTCGCTCTCAACTTGAGCCGAGGGAGATTACCTTGAGAAATCATACCAGATAATTATACCAGCATGAGGCAGTTCGAAAAGCCGATAATTCATATATTTTTGTCATCGCGGAAGCCCAGCAGGGCTATCCGGAATCCAGCGTTTCTCTTCTTAATCCTGGATTCCCGCTTCCCCGCTTCGCCGGAGCTTGAGCGAGGCGAGCGCGGGAAT
>CAYJRG010000124.1:0-1616 GCA_964372585.1 uncultured Candidatus Saccharibacteria bacterium | reverse complement strand
AGAGCGCGCATCGCCCGAAGGGGAAACTGCCCCGCCCAAAGAAGAGCGTTCCGCCTGAAGGTCTATTTCCGCGGCAAGTTTTCGAGATTCGCGGGAAGAAAATGTATCAGACAAACTTTGAGAAAAGACCGTTCCGGCGTTCCGAATAAAATTCCGCGTGCCGGGCAGGAAGAAAACGAGCGCGCAGAATAGAGCAATCAAAAAAATGGCAACTGCGGCGCGAAGAATTTTTTTACCGGGTCTCGCTTCCCCGATGGGATTCTCTGTCAAGGGCATATCGATTCTCACCAGACTATCAAACCTCGCCAAAGTCGGTCAAGCAAAGCCGCGGAGGCTCGAAAAAGCGAAAACGCCGCTCAAAAGGCGCGCCATGAGCATAATCAGTGAAGAAAAAGCATAGAATGCCCCATATTGGCTCTCGCGAAACCGGAAATGTCGAAAAAAAATTGACAGGAAACAAGCTCCTATGTCGAGATTTCGATGTGCGCGAAAAAAATGCAGGGCGAAGCGCGCAATAAAAAAAGTTATCCACAGAAATTGCCGGGGCAAGATGCTAAAATTGGAGAGTAACCATTGAGACAATTTTAAAGCGGTAAAAAAAATTACGTCGAAACGAAAAAATAAAAAATAAACAGCATGGAGATCAGTATCACGAAACGGGACGGCACGAAAGAACTGTTCAACGCGGATCGCATCAACCGATCCATCGAGCGCGCGTGCGCGGGACTCGAAGATCCGATCAGCATGGTAACGCAGATCGCCACGGAAACGCGCCTCACGCTCTACGACGGCATCACGACCGAAGAAATGGACCAAGCGACGATCAACGCGGCCGTCCAAAACATAAAAGAAGACATCGAGTACGACAGAGTGGCAACGCGCCTTCTCCTTAAAACCATTTATCGGAGAGTCCTCGACGATTACGAAAACAGCATCGCGCTCCTCCATAAAAAACACCGCGAACATTTTCCGGAGTGGGTTAAAAAGGGCATTGAAGGAAAAATCCTCGACCCGCGGATGATCGAAAAGTTCAATCTGAAAGAGCTTGCGAATACGCTCGACCTCTCGCGCGACGAACTGTTCCTCTACGCCGGGCTCTCCACACTCCTCAACCGGTACTCGGTGAAGGACAAACACAACCAGCCCGCGGAAACTCCGCAGTATTTTTTCATGCGCATCGCGATGGGGCTTTCCTACAACGAAAAACATCCGACGCTCTGGGCAAAACGGTTCTACGAAAAAATGTCGCGGCACGAGTACGTCGCCGGCGGCTCCACAAACCTCGCCGCGGGCACCAAGCGCCCAAGCTTGTCAAACTGCTTCCTGCTCCAGATCGAAGACGACATCGACCACATCGCAAAATCGGTTGCGGACATCATCAAGCTCTCGAAGGCATCCGGCGGCATCGGCACGTCAGTCACAAAACTCCGCGCAACCGGATCCCCGCTTTCCTCGAGTAACACGCCCTCGTCGGGGCCAACTCCGTTTGCGAAAATCATAGACACGGCAATTCGGGCAATCCAGCGGGGTGGCAAAAAAGTGGGCGCACTCTGCTTCTATATGGAAAACTGGCACATTGATTTCCCCGAGTACATAGATTGGAAACAGATCGGAAG
>CAYJRG010000123.1:0-1619 GCA_964372585.1 uncultured Candidatus Saccharibacteria bacterium | reverse complement strand
AAAATGGCAAAATGGCTCATCTAAGATCAATATGTTTTCGGCGCGGAACTCGGCGCGCTCGGTGTTTTGGTTTTCGTAGGTGAGTTGAGCCGCGTGGCGAATCTGCAATTTCTCACTGATTTTTTAACAAAGCTCAATTTGGTTTCCGGCGCCGGCGGGGACATTTCGTCACTCAGCGCCCTAAACCTCATCGTCGCGTTCCTCGCGGGCCTCGGCTCATTCCTCAGCCCCTGCATCCTGCCGCTCATCCCGGGGTTTTTGTCATACCTCGCATCGGCTTCAATTAAACCCTCCGACGCATGATCACTCCCAAAAACATCGCGCTTGTTGTAGCGCTCATGATTATTGCCGGAGCTGTTTTTTACCTCCAATCGGGAAAAACCACAGCTCCCGTCATCCGACAGGAGCTTGTTTCCGTCGCGTCGGGCACGATCTCAAACATTTCTATTTCCACAAGCTCCGCAACGTCCACTCCCACCCCTCGCGTGTCTGATCGTTCTGCGATACGAAGGCAAAAGGCGGCGAATCCAAATTATTATCCTGCAGTCGAAATTGTCCAGCCGACCGGCTTTATCAACGCGGCTCCGTTCAACCTCGCCTCGCTCGTCGGCAAAAAAGTCATCCTCATTGATTTTTGGACGTACAGCTGTATCAACTGCATCCGCACCATTCCGTATCTGAACAGCTGGTATAAAAAATATAAAGACAAGGGGTTTGTGATTGTGGGGGTTCACTCGCCGGAATTTGAGTTCGAGAAAAAATACGAGAACGTCGCCGCGAACGTGAAAAAGCTCGGCATCGAATATCCGGTAGTGCTCGACAGCAACTTCGGCACGTGGAACGCCTACGGCAACAACTCCTGGCCGAGCGAGTATCTCATCGACGTCGACGGGTTCGTGATCCACCACACGATAGGCGAGGGGAGGTATGAAGAAACGGAGCGGGAGATTCAAAACGCGCTTGCGGAAAAAATGGCGGCGCTTGGCGAGTCGAGCGCGCCCGCGGCGGGCGTCTCTGCTCCCGTGAGCGCTCTCGGCGTTGATTTTTCAAAAGTAAAAAGCCCCGAAATTTATTTCGGTTCGGCGCGAAATAAGTATCTGGGGAACGGCGTGAAAAACAAAGTCGGTGTCCAATCGTTCACTCGGCCAAATGAAAATGAAATCGTACCCAACACGCTTTATTTGGCTGGCGTTTGGAAGATTCGCGATCAATTTGCCGAGAACGTGGGCGGTGATGCGCGGATTGTATTCAAATACAATTCGCGCCGCGTGTTCATGGTGGCGAGCGCAGAGGAACCGGTTGCGGTTACCCTGCTCCGCGACGGTAAAAACGCCGGCGACGTCGCTGGCCCCGACGGAGTCTTAGGCGGCGCAACCATACAAGACGAACGGCTCTACTGGCTGATTGACGACGAATCCGGCTACGGCGAGCACACGCTCGAGATCATCATCAAAAACCCGGGCCTCAAGGCGTTTACCTTCACATTTGGGTAGGGCGAAGCCGCGAGGTAATCCTCTCTCTCAAAACGCGAAAGTTCTATCTGGTGGTGTCATTATATCATTTGCGCGAACCTTTTTTGAACGGAACTCCTGATGCGCCCCGCCACTATTTTTCTGGGG
>CAYJRG010000122.1:0-1733 GCA_964372585.1 uncultured Candidatus Saccharibacteria bacterium | reverse complement strand
CATTGATTGGGGGATGCCGTTTGCAGGCGGGAATTATTTGGGGACTTGTCTATTATACTGTGATGCAATTTGAACAAGTTGTTCAAACGGAAACCAGCACCACTGCCCGGCCGACTCCGGTATCGTTACCCACCCGATCACATCTCCGCTGAAAGAAATTTGGTTATACGACTGCTCCCGCATAAAGTTTTGGAAATTGCCGTTGAAAATAAGGTCGCGGGCTTGGGCGGTGGAAAACGGCTCGGGAAAAGAATTTGACGGCTTAACTAAAATGACAAGCGTTTTCTGGTCGCCGATTGCCTCGGGAGGCGGGGCGTCTTTTTTGATCTGAAAATTGTTCCCGTTTTTGTTCGGATTCCCGCCGAAGGCAAGGACGTTTTCGAGCCGGAACGCCTGCACTTGCACCTCGGCTCCCGACCTCAAAAAAATCGGCTGCGCCGAATAGAATTCGTATTTGGTGTTACCTGACTTAAGAAAATAGTCATAGCGAGAATTTTCCGG
Source organism: uncultured Candidatus Saccharibacteria bacterium (assembly GCA_964372585.1). GTDB lineage: Bacteria > Patescibacteriota > Minisyncoccia > UBA6257 > 2-01-FULL-56-20 > JBBTYG01. Next base: position 1,232 of record CAYJRG010000122.1, on the reverse strand, counting down.
CTTCGCGAAGTCGTCAATATGGAGCACCTCGAGGACGCCCTGCACGGTAACCTCTTCTTCAACATCTTGCTGAACTTCGGCGGGGAGCTTTGCGCGCGCGGCTTTCTTCACGGCAACGGACAAAAAGAGAAGCGGGTTCTCTTTCATCAGCTTGAGCGCCTCCGATTTTCTCTGCTCGGAAAACACTTTGGCGAGAGCGTGCTTGTTTTTCTTCACATCAACATTCTTGCTTTTCGCCGCTTCATCGGAAATCGCGAGCATTCTGTCAGTCAACTGCTTCACCGAACCGAACGAGCTGGCTTCCTTGTTGGCGGTTTGCGGCAAAGCAGAGGCATTGAGAACGGGCTGATTCGGCGCGCTGGGGTCGTAACCTTTATTCGCGGACAAAGCCGCTTGTTGCGCCTCCGGCGGAACTGCGGGTTGATTTTTGGAAACGCCGAGCGCGAGCGATCCGGCAACGACAACCGCCGCGGCAAGCCCGGTTACCAGTTGAGTCATGTTTGGTTTCATGGCACGTAGGGGTAGTATAACACAAGCGCGGGGCAAAACTGGTGCAATTTAAAATCCACATCCGCGCCCGCTGTTTCAATTTACATTACCAAAAAGCTGTTCTACTATAAACCTATGCCGAACGAAAGGGAGGACATACGCTGGCAGGCGCCGGAGTTTGAATACGCGCCGAAGCGCGCGTTGTGGTACTGGGTTTCAATTATCATCGCGGTGCTTTTTATGGGCGCGGCGGCATGGCAGAAAAATTTTCTCTTTGGCTTCTTCGTCCTCGTCGCGGAGCTCCTTGTGCTTGTGTGGGCAAACCGGAAACCGAAACTCTTTTGGTTTACCCTGGGCGACCACGGGCTCTTGATCGGGGAAAAATCATACCCCTACGCGGACATGGACGCGTTCTCGTATGAGAAAAAAGACGGCGACTGGGATCAGATAATTTTGAAACTTCGGAAGCGTGTTCAACCAACACTGCGCGTCTCCCTCTCCGCGGAGATTGCCGAAGAAGTGAGAGCCGCGCTCAAGAAACGCGTGAGGGAGGTGGAACACGCGCCCTCGCTCATTGATGTGATCGAGCAGGTAATTGGGTTTTAAGAAAAAAAACGCCCATAGCTCAACGGATCCCGCACCAAACAAGAAGATGTTAAAATGAACGTTGAAAAAAGTTAGAATATAATGACCCAGTAGCTCAGAGGATAGATAGCTTCACTGCGAAGGAAGAGTCCGGAGCT
>CAYJRG010000121.1:0-1752 GCA_964372585.1 uncultured Candidatus Saccharibacteria bacterium | reverse complement strand
TAATGACCATCGGGAGATCCTTGACATAAAATCCCTGCCGGTGCATGCCGGTATCAATCTTAAGGTGAAATCGGGGCGTGCGGCGCGCTCCGAGAAGCTCGCGCAAGGCGTTTTCGCTCGAAACGGTGAGTGTTATATTTTTTTTCGCCGCCTCGCCGAGGAACGACGGGAGGGTTGACCCCAGCACCAGTATCGGAATTCGTATCCCCTCTTCTCTCAACCGAACCCCCTCGACGATCGAGTCAACACACAGGCCGTCGGCGCCGAGTTTTTCGAGGAGTTTTGAGAACACCGTAAGCCCGTGCCCGTAGGCGTTTGACTTTACGACTGCCCATAATTTTGTTTTTTGCCCCACAAGCCCACGGAAGGTTTCATAATTCTTTTTCGCGGCGCGGGAGTCTATCTCGATCCATGTGCGAAGGCCATTCGGCCGACTATTGACTCGTGACCCATGACTCGTGACCCATGAATTGCGACCCATGTTACCCAATAACCTTCTTCCCGACATATTTTTGGAGAATTTTTGGCACTTCGATTTTGCCGTCTTTTGTTTGATAGTTTTCGATGATAGCTATTAATATCCGCGGACTCGGCAGGGCGGTGTTATTGAGCATATAGACATATTTTTTCTTGCCATCTTCGTCGACATATTTCACATTGAGCCGCCTCGATTGCCAATCCAAAAAATTACTTGCCGATCCTGTTTCTGCCCACCGATTCATGCCTGGAAGCCAAACCTCGGTATCAAATTGCCGATATTTACCAACGCCTAAATCGCCCGCGCAGATAATGACCCGCCGATACGGCAATCCGAGCTCTTCATGCATCTCTCCGGAGATCGCAACCATTTCCTCTTGCATCTTCAAACTTTTTTCAATGTCGGCTTCGGCAATGACAACCTGCTCAACTTTCATAAACTCATGGACGCGGTACATTCCCTTCACGTCTTTCCCGTAACTTCCAATTTCGCTCCGATAGCATTGGCTATAGCCGGACATTTTAAGGGGCAGCTGTTCTTTTTTTAAAACTTCGTCCGAATAATACGCAAGGAGCGACGGTTCGGACGTGCCGGCCAAGAATTTTCTGTCTTTGCTCTTTTCGCCGCTGGCCTCTTTATCCGATGTCGCAATTTCATAAATTTCGTCAACGTCTGAATCATATTCGCTCCCTTTGAAATACCCGCTTCCGAAAAGCCCGAATTCTTTTACGAGCGTCGGAGGAATCATCGGAGCATATCCTTTTTCAACCATTTTCTGGACTGCACACATCATAATTCCCATCGCCAAAAGTACGCCTTCGTTTTTAACATAATAGCCCCGAAACCCGGCGACCTTCGCGCCTCTCTCGAAGTCTAAAATATCGAGAGACGTTCCAAGTTCAACATGGTCTTTTGGTTTAAAATCTCCGCCAGAGGCGCCCGCCTCGCCGAGACGAGTCGAGGCTGGGGATCCGCCTTGGGCGGAGAATTTCCTGGGCTCGCCCCAATGATATATTTCTTTATTGTCCGCTTCGCCTTCCCCTTCCGGCGTGTCGGGCGAAATGATGTTCGGCACAAGCGCCATCAGATCGCTAAACCGCTTTTCAACTGCGTCAAAATTCCCCTCCGAAGAAACTTTTTTGAATTCTTCTTTGAGGCGCGTTCCGGTTTCTTTGTCTTTAGTTTTTTTCTGCTCCGCGCGTATGGTCTCGAGTTTTTGAATAAGTTCCCGGCGTTCTTTGTCGGTACTCAAAAGCTCGTCCACAATCTTGGGG
>CAYJRG010000120.1:0-1794 GCA_964372585.1 uncultured Candidatus Saccharibacteria bacterium | reverse complement strand
TCATACAAAAAATTGTCTGGCCCTTCTGCGTCTGTCTGCGCTTCTGTCTGCGTCTGTCTGCGTGCCAGCGCCTTGCGCTGGGCGACGCCAAAGCGATGCTGTTCATCTATCACCACGAATCCGAGGGCTTTGAACCCAATCGCCGCTTTGCCTTTTCCCGAGATGAGCGCGTGCGTCCCGATCAAAATTTTTATCTCGCCGGAGGCGGTCTTTTCGGCGAGCGCGTTTTTCTTGACCGCGGACTCAAGCCCATCATCATAGACAATCTTTGCCGCGCTTCCGGTGAAGAGCGCGATCGGAGCGCGCCGCGCGCCGATCCGCGCAAACAGTTTTTTGAACGTCTCGAAGTGCTGGTGCGCAAGGACCTCCGTAGGAGCCATCACGGCTACTTGATAATCGTTTTTTATGGCAACAAGCGCCGCAAGCGCGGCAACAACCGTTTTACCTGAACCAACGTCGCCTTGAAGCAGGCGATTCATGGGCGTCGGCTTTTCAAAATCTTTTAAAATTTCCCACAGCGATCTTTTTTGCGAAAACGTGAGTTCAAAGGGAAGCGTTTTGAGCGCCTCTTTTAGTTTTTCAAAATCCGCCTTAATCACGGGCGCTTTTTGGTTGGCAAGAGCGATCTTTTGCCGAAGATTTTGAATCTGGAGCAGAAGCAGACTTTCGGAGGCGAACCGCTTTCGCGCGTCGAGCGCGTCCCCGAGTTTCGCGGGGAAGTGAATTGATGTGAGTGCTGTCTCTATCCGCGGGAGTTTGAGCCGCGCAAGCGTTTCCTCTGGTAGCCATTCATCCGGCTCCGCCATGCGCTCGAGGATCGGCTGGATCAAAAAGCGAAGACCCTTTGACGTGAGGCCCTTGGTTTCAGGATAAATCGGCACGAGCCGCGCCGTGTGCTTGGTTTCCGTCCGCCTGCGGCTGTCGGTAAATTCATACGTCGGGTGCCGGAGATAGAGCTCCGAATGGGTAACCGCGACTTTTCCCGAAAAATTCGCAACCCGCCCGGGCTTCAACATTTGCACAATATAAGGTTGATTGAACCAAATTGCCTTGATTGATCCCGACTCGTCCTCAATAAGCGCCTCCACGATCGTCATGCGCCGCCGCCATGCCTGCTTGGTTTGTATTTCCACAACCTCGCCGCGGATCGTGGCGAGTTGCCCGGGCGCGAGGTCGGAAATTTTATAGATTTCCGAAAAATCCTCATACCGCGCCGGAAAGTGCCACAAGAGATCCCGCACGGTCAGAAGCCCGAGCTTTTTGAGTCGCCTTAAAAACCCTTGGGCAATCCACGGGAGTTCCGAAAGGGGGGTTTCTAAATCTATCCCGCCCATGATGCGGGGTATTGTATCACAAAGAGCGCGCGAGGTATAATCAGGGGAGTAACGGCCCAAACCAAAGGAGGGTGAAGGGGCGGCGATCGGCTAAACGCCTAGAGTTAACACTGAATTGCAAGTAGTTGGCTCAGGTTGTTTGGAACGTCTGACCGACACCGTTTTCTTCACGGGCCCCGTGCGCCTCCACGCACACCCCCGCGAGGCGCGTCGGCTATTGGAATAGCCCACGCCCCGCGGGCTTCTTATTTTTGCCACAATGCCCCGCGAGGTATGGTGGCAAAATAACCCTGAGCCGCGTCGAAGGGCTACCTTCGGATCGGGTCTGAACGACTGGCAAAATTCCTGAAAGTTTAATCTTGGTGTGTCTTTACAGTTTGGCTAGAACCTATTTTATCAAAAACTCCTAAACGAAACCAGACCAAGGAAGCAAGCCCCGCCACCGCTCGCTCCACTCGCC
>CAYJRG010000119.1:0-1820 GCA_964372585.1 uncultured Candidatus Saccharibacteria bacterium | reverse complement strand
TTAGTAATTGAAGATGATACATTTCTTTCCTCGCTTATTAAGGCTCGCTTTGAGCGGGAAAATTTTGTTGTCATTCAGGCGTTCGATGGCCAGGAAGCGATTGAAATTCTCAAAAAAGAGCGGCCGACGGCAATTATCTTGGATTTGATCATGCCGCGCGCATCAGGTTTTGAGGTGCTCGAGCACATTGCGCTCGATACCCAGTTAAACGACATACCGGTCGTGATCTTGAGCAACTTGGCTCAAGAAAAGGACATTCAAAAAGCAAAGCAATTGGGGGCGAGGGAATTTTTTATAAAAATCAGGATTTCGGTTAATGATCTCATAACGAAAGTAAAAGAGTTGATCGGGGTTTGACGCCGGGTCGTTCCCGGGCGTACAATTTTGGCAATGATTTCCGAAGAGATAATGAAAAAAATGCGGCCGGGCGCCAAGGTCCGCGTTCACGAAGGAAAAGGTAAAAGCGTCTTCGAGGGGCTTGTGATTGCCCGAAAGCACGGTTCCGAATCCGGCGCGACGATAACCGTGCGCTCCATTGTGGCGGGAATCGGGGTTGAGAAAACATTCCCGGTTCATGCCCCGACCATTTCAAAAGTAGACATCATTTCGTCGCCTAAAAAAGTCCATCGCTCGAAACTCTACTTCGTTCGCGAGGCGTCCGGCGCGCGGATTCGCCAGAAGCTCGGCGTGTCACTTTAAGTTCTATGCATCCCAAAATCGCAGGCCTCATTGAAGCCGCGGGGCTCGTGACCTACATAGCGCTATAGCACTTTTTGTTGCATTTGCCCTGAACGTTGCCGAGCCGGTTTTTGAAAATCAGAATGGCATCCCGATTGCGGTTCGCATGGGCGCGTTCCTTTTTGCGTTTGTGTTTTCCGCGCTCGTGTGCGGTTCAATAGTTTTCGGGTATCCCGCGCTCCTCGCGCTCAGGGGAAAAAAGAGGCCGCGGTCCGCGTTGTTTCGTGGTGCATTTCGTGGCTCGCGTTTTTTGGAGTGGTTTCGTTTGCGTGCGCGGTCATCTTTTCATCCGTGCGTTAGAGGCCGTGTTTTCTAAGGATTCGGAATGCCCCCCGCCCCGACCGTCCCGACGTTGTGTCGGGATCCCGACTTCTCTATTTTAAATTTTAAAAATAAGAGCGTCGGGACGGTCTGGTCGGGGCGGGGCGGGCGACCCTTCAATATGATTCAGGGTCGCCCTGAGATAAGTCGAACGGGCGACTCGCGGACTCACTCAGGGTTATTTTCACCTCTTTCTCTATTTGGTAACCTCGCGGCTTCGCCGCGAGGTATTGTGGCGAAAATAAAAAGCCGAGATTTTCGGGGAGAAGCTCTCGGCTTGCTAGCTTTGGTGGGACCTCCGCGTGGATTGGCACGCCAACGGCACCTCCTTAGTAGGGAATTTATTCCTGTCAGCGAGCTACTTAAGGCATACCATAAGAGGGGAAATTTAAGCTTCGAAAAAAATGGGGGGGTTGAAGATTTCCGCAGATTTTCTATACTCTCTTTGTGTTAATTTGCGCGGGTGGCGAAACGGCAGACGCACTACCTTGAGGTGGTAGCGCCCGTAAGGGCATGGAGGTTCGACTCCTCTCCCGCGCACAATGAACGAATGTGAATTGGACGGTTAGCTCAGCGGTAGAGCATCTCGTTTACACCGAGGGGGTCGTAGGTTCAAATCCTACACCGTCCACTTTGTGCGGGACACTGGTAGGGCCCAATCCGCCAGCCGGCGGACTTGAACGCCCACCGACAATTTGATTTTTCCCTGCATTTTGATAAACTTTAAACACCCAAAGGAGGGTTTTTCTGTTTTTACGCGC
>CAYJRG010000118.1:0-1840 GCA_964372585.1 uncultured Candidatus Saccharibacteria bacterium | reverse complement strand
TGAAGCTAGGGCATATTCACTGGAAGCAGTTTGAGAAATTCCTTTTTACAGTTGGATGCACGTTTGTCAGTCAAGAAGGCGACCATCGGAAATATCATAAAAAAGGACTCGCACGGCCCGTAATTATTCCTCGCGTCAGAAGTATTCCGGTGTTTATCATTCTCAATAATCTCCGAACCCTCGGCGTGAGTCGAGAGCAGTATTTGGAGATGCTGAAAAGTTTATAAACCCCCACCCCAAATAAGTTGATCAAAATTTTGTAATGGACTTTAGAAAAAAGGTTTTAGGCGTCGTCGCAAAAATTTCTAAAGGCACAGTTTTGACTTACAAAGACGTTGCGCGCCGCGTCGGGAGCCCGCGGGCATACCGCGCAGTTGGGAATGTTTTGAAGACAAACTATGACTCAAAAATCCCATGCCACAGGGTGGTGCGCTCAGGCGGAGCTCCGGGCGGATACAATCGAGGGGCAGAAAACAAAGTCAGGATGTTGAAAAGGGAAGGTGCGCAAATTTTTGGTTGATTGGTGATTCTATATTTTACTTGCTAGTTCGACGATCGTCCAACTGGCAAGTGAAAAGAGAAATTGTAGGGTTTCCGTGCCCACTCGGCGGCGTAGTCAACGCCGATTCGTTTTTTGCGTCGTATAGAAGAGCGGGAAATTTTAACGCCGCGATCTTCGATCCAGAGGCCGTTTTTTCGGGACGCCGGAAGGCCGTTAAATCTCTTGTCTATTTCGAGAAATTTTGTGAGCTTCCCGGGGCCGTTGAGAAACATTGGATGTTCTCCGCCTGAGGCGGATCCGTCTTCGGCGGAGAGGTTCGATGGTGGGTATTCGACGATACCGCCTCGTATCAAAATCGCCGCCGGATAATTTTTCGGGCCGGTTACAATGTTGAGCATCCAGTGGCAACCATAGACGAAATACACATACCAACGTCCTGCCTCGCCAAACATCGGTTCGTTCCGCGCTGTGCGCCCGCGGTGCGCGTGGCTGGCCTTGTCGCGCGGCCCATCGTAGGCTTCGACCTCGGTGATCATCGCAGCGCTGTTCTTGCCACGAACGCGTCGAATTAAAAATTTTCCCAAGAGTTCCCGCGCCACGGCAAGTGTCGGCCGGTTAAAAAATGTTTGAGGAAGTATCCGGTGCACTCCTCTATTTTTCCACAAGAAGCGAGGTTTGTCTCTCCTTTGTCGTTACTGATATTGCCTCATTCGGCAAGATAACTATGTCCGCCTTGAACGCGCCGAATTTTAACGCCTCCTTTTTTGAGGGCATCCAAATGTCTACGATGCCGACTTTTCGGCGATGCATCCGGTCCTCGACGACGAAGATTTTATCTCCAAACACAGACGGAATTTTGATTTTTGTTCCAAACGCCAATCCGTTCGTCGCCACAATGCCGTCGCGGACAGCTTTGCCTGATGCCGTTATAAACGGGGTGTCGTCGGTTTCGTCCACTGAGCTTGAATACGCGGTGAGCCACACCCGCTTTGTAGGGGCGGGTTTCGGGGCGGTGGTTGCCGCGGCGCCGGAAGCGTTGGTCTTTTTCGCCTCAAATTCCACATCCGCCTTTATAGAACCGGCAAAGCCCGGGTAAAAGACGGTTATTGCTATTGCGAGTATTGCTATGCATTTTCTCATGTTTTTGGATTTAATGGCGGTTGTGGCAAAGCCAGTTAGGCCCATGATTTCAAACAAAAATGCCCTTCTAGGGCATAGTGTTTACCGCTATTAAATTTGGGGTCATTGTAGCAAGCCCCCAGAATTTGTCAAGGTTTTGCGAGGTAACCCCTCACACCACATCTCGCCGATACTGCTTTTTGGGAGACCGCTTCGCCC
>CAYJRG010000117.1:0-1845 GCA_964372585.1 uncultured Candidatus Saccharibacteria bacterium | reverse complement strand
TAGGGTTACTATAAGCCTATTCTTGACCGCGAAAGAGGGATGAGTTTCGAACAAGACCTGTACATCATGGGAGCGTTAAACAAACTTGCGTTCATAAAAACAAAACAAACTGATTTTCTGTCCGCCGCGAAAGACTATTTTGAGCGGGGCCTTCGTCTCGGCCCCAACCGTCCGCAGTTCTTATATAGCCTATTCGATATTTATAGGATTATCGGCGATGTTGAGGGGGCTAAAGCAATTGCGGGAAAAATACTTTCGCAGTGGCCGGATGACAAAAAAGTGCAAACGGGGCTTGATGAGTTTTTGCAAAAAGTCGCTTCGTTTGAGGCAAAAAAATAGTTCTTTTCCGATGCCCAAGGCGCTTATCACCGGCATTACCGGCCAGGACGGGAGCTACATGGCGGAATTGTTGCTTAAAAAAGGATACGAAGTGCACGGCATCATGCGCCGCGCATCCACCTTCAACACGGGTAGGATTGAGCATCTCTATGCAGACCCGCACGCGAAGGGAGTAAAACTTTTTCTGCATCACGGAGACCTCTCTGACGCGAGCACGATTAGAAAATTGCTGTACAAGATAGAGCCCGACGAGATTTACAATCTTGGCGCCCAGTCGCACGTTCGGGTTTCATTTGACATTCCGGAATACACCGCGGACGTTACGGGTCTTGGCGTCCTCCGTATGCTTGAGGCGATAAAAGATTTCGAACAGCATACGGGAAAGAAAATAAAATTTTATCAGGCGTCGAGTTCGGAAATATTCGGCGCCTCTCCGCCGCCGCAAAATGAGAACACGCCTTTTTATCCGCGGAGCCCGTACGGGATCGCCAAAGCATTCGCGTTTTACACGACCCGCAATTATCGCGAAGCGTACGGGATATTCGCGGTGAACGGCATTTTGTTTAACCATGAGAGCGAGCGGCGAGGCGAAACATTTGTAACGCGGAAAATCGCGCGCGGAGTTGCTCGAATTGTGGCCGGCATGGACAAAAAAATTTATTTGGGAAATTTGGAAGCGCGGCGCGACTGGGGCTACGCGCCGGAATATTGTATTGATTTAGATACCCAAGTTCTTACGGCGAAGGGATTCAAGAATTACAATGAAATCAAAAAAGGAGACATTGTCCTGAATTTTAATCTCAAAAAAGGGAAAATAGAGAAAGATGTTATTTTGAAGACACATTTTCTGGATTTTCACGGAAAGATGTTTGTATTCAGCGGGAGGGGAGTAAAAATCCAATGTACTCCAGAGCACAGAATTATTTTTCAATCTAAATCTAAAACCAGCAAAGGAGGATGGAGTGCGTGGAAAGTTTGTACGGCAGAAGAGTTTGCAGAGAAAACGCAGAACAAAGCACTACGCACCAAATATGATTATCGTTTGCCTGGTTTTGGAGGGTACGAAGCAGATGGTCTCGGGATTGAGGATGGATGGTTTTCACTTGTAGGATATCTCGTTGCGGAAGGCACGATTAAATTTACGCCCGGCAACGGAAGGGGAGTCGTTATTAGTCTTTCGCAATCGAAATCAATTAACCCCGCCTATTACAAAGACATTAAGAATGTGTGCGCTCAGATGCGCCTGAAGTATAAAGAGAGAGTTGCGCAAAACGGAACTTCAGAGTTTATTTTCAATTCCGATTCTACCAGAAGGATTCTCGACGTTTATGATGGGTATAATGTCCATCGCGTACCCGAATGGCTCATGGCTGGAAGCAAAAGACAGCTTACCGCAATTTTAAAGGCTATGATGAATGGAGATGGTTCATGGAGTTCTATGACGTATGTTGGTAATAACCTCGGCTTAATAAGCGATTTTCAGACAATTGCCACAAAATTAGTATA
>CAYJRG010000116.1:0-1942 GCA_964372585.1 uncultured Candidatus Saccharibacteria bacterium | reverse complement strand
CGCGCGGCGAAACGCCGCGCGTGCCGACAATCGGGGCAGAGGCGCGGCAAAGGTATCTCGAGACGTTTATAAAAGTTGAATTCGTCGGGAATGATCCGATAATTTTTTGAGCATGCAGTGCAGATAAAAATTTCTTTTGAAATGTCGGTAGTTTTAAAGTCCTTTATCGAATCCGGAATGTTGTCCCATGCGAGGGTCTCTTTGCCATATGTGCCACGCGGATATTCTTCCCACGAGAAACCTTGCACAAGTGCTTCCCGCTTCGTGAGCGGGAATTGTTCCTGCGCCGCGCTTTCATTGTAACCGAAAGCACTCAAGTGTGCCGGAAAAAATTCGCTGTATCCCCCCTTGTTTCATGTCGGCGATGATTTTGTTTTTGAGCGTTTCAAATTCTTCTTTTTGAGTGTTGTTTGTTCAAAATGCAGTAATCTTTTTTTCGTAGACCGACCGAGCCGAAGCAATTGTTTGAATTGAAACAATAATAGGAATACCAAAGCGAGGCGCACGTCCAACAAAGACTCGAACACACATAGCGAGCGGCATCGATCCCGCAATTCATCGAATTATAAATGAGTTCCGCGCCTCGTCCTGCTGTGTCGCAATCCACGCAGTCTTTTGCGTTCCGCCAGACATGCACGCCGTATTTACAATCTTCGGCGTCATAACAATGGAAAACGTTTTTGGAGTTCTTTGCGTTCTTTATGTAATTCCCCGTACAATTCGGCGCGTTTACGATTTCTCCAAACTTCCGCGGCTGGGTTTTGGTGAATTCATCAAATTTTTTGAGCATCGCCTCAACTCCGCTGGCCGTGTCAAGACGCATCTCCCGCAAGATATTCCCATATTGTTCTTTCGTGTGCGGCTGGTTAAAAATGTGGTATCGTTTGCTTCGCAAATTCACGCACCCGATGCAGTTTGAACAGTCGCGACAATCCAGAAGAAAATAGCTCTCTCGCGAATTGTGACATCCTTTGCTGTAGAAAAGTTTGTACGAAGCATAGCAATCATCTGACTCATACGAGAGCTCTGTTTGATGCGAAAACGACACATCCACGCAATCGCGGCATTGCTGAATCCAGTAACAATGGGTCGAGTCCTCGTTATTGGAAGACTCGACGATCATGTAGCAATTTTTATTGTCCGCAGAGATGTTTGTATATTTAGAATTTACGCTTCGAACATAGATGAGCGCTATTTTTGGCACCGTTTTCCAAAGTTCCTCGAATTGATCAAGAAGTGAACGGCTTGGGTCGTACTCGAGGGCATACTGCATCGCGTCCCAGTCATCTGAAAACCAGCAGTCGTAGCACCAGACAATGTAGGGCTTGTTCGGACTATACCATCGAGATGATATCTTTTTTGCATTTGTCGCACGGACGTTTATAAAATACCCGCTCATTTCTAAATACCAGCCGTCGCTGGGCGCGGCACAAAGAACACATTTTCGGTTCAGGCACATCAAATTTTTTATAAAACGCAAAATCATCCGGTTCGATAACAAAAAACGCCTTGCAATTCTGACACGTTTTTTGTTCGTTGCTAGGCATTAGATTGTGCAGCTCCGACGCCCTTCGGGGTCGGAACCCCGACCACGGCGTCGGGGTTTTGGCATTGTTTATTTTCCTGCGCAGACATGATTTTTATGCGGATAAGTGAGTTATTGACTTCCTGTCGCCAGATGCTATCCTAACACCACTACACGTGGGGCGGATATTTCGTATGTCCGCCTCATTTATTTTCTTCGAACTTTATATATTTCTCGAGCCGGACAAAATCTCTAAAATTGCTTCCGGCAAACTGGCGAATTTCACGAGCTGTCCTTGGGCCGCGGGAAAGAACAATGCGAGAGTTTTCATGAAAATATAGTATCACGTTGCACAACTAAATCCTCTCCGGCGTTTTAATCCGCAACCCCCCGAGCGATTTTTTTAGAACATCGGTC
>CAYJRG010000115.1:0-1973 GCA_964372585.1 uncultured Candidatus Saccharibacteria bacterium | reverse complement strand
GTGGTTTTATACGCCTGTGGAAAAGTGCCCTTGTGGAGTTTCGTAATTCAAAGGATTATAGCAACTCGGCACTTAAAAAATCCACGCCCCTCTCTTGTTTATAACCTCTCTTGTTTATAACTTATAAATTCTGATGACCTTATACCCCTTATTCGGCCGAATAAGGGGTATAAGGAAATTAAACCTCCTTATTTATATCGAGTGAGTTATCTATTCAGGATTTTTCAAGAGTTGCTCGTGTTGTGCTGTATAAACAATACTCGCACTCGGGGTTGGCGGCGGGAGGTTTTTCTGCGTCGAAGATTGCGCGGGCATCGGTGATGGTTTTTTCCACCCACGAGCTGTCGCCATCAAGCGGCTCGATAAAGAGGTCAAACGAAAGCGCCGCGAGTGGCTTGTGCGGCGCGGTGAAGCCCTCGGCTTTATTTACTTTAGCGAAGACGAAATAGCCGACGGGCGACACGTCGAGTTTATTGTGCGCCAGAAGCCACTGGTAAATTTCCATCTGGCGGCGGTAGGAATCGTAAATCTGGTGCTGGTTCGCGCCTGTCGCCTTGTAGTCAACGACGGAGATCGTTCCGTCGGCGTTCTGCCACAGGTCATCCACGGCGCCGTAGACAAGGAAGTCGGTCGGCTTGTGTTCATGCTGGACGCCGGTAAAATTGTGCCGCCATTTGTTGATTTCCGGCGTGTTGAACGGAACGGCGTCTATGCCGTGCCGCGCCATCACCGGATGAGGCGTTTTCTTTTCGCGGTGCGCGTCGAATTCTTGTTTCAAGAGATAGTCCACCGCGTTGTTCAAAGTAAACGGAAACCCGGGCGGCCGTTTGATTTTTTGTTTCATGTCGAGCCAAAAACAGCGCGGGCATTCGAGGAAGAGTTCAATTTTTGAGCGGGAAATTTTGGTCATAGACATGGGTTAAGGGTCATGTGTCAGGGGTCAAGAATTCGCCGTTTGAATTCCTCGACCATGGGCACCTGTTCCGGTTCAGCGTTGTAGAGTTTTGCCGTGTAGTAAGAAACCCAATCGGCGAGGATGATCGAAGAGAATATTTTATGGATGCGGGATAACCCTTCGATCGGCGCCGTTTCAACTTCTATCCCCTTCTTTTCGTAGAGCGACCGCAGGACGACCATTCGTTTTTTGATTCGCGGGTCGTCATCGGCGTCTGTGAGAAGTATGCAGTGGAACATTTTCCGCACGGAGCGCGCCGCGGGCCCGACGTCGAATCCGGTCATTTCGTTGTGGTTTAGTTCCGGCAATACGTTCCAAAACGCGGGAATTTTTCCCGTTTCGTTGAATTTGATTTTCCAGATTTTGGCGATCGCTTCGTTCCGAGCCGATGCGTATATGACCGGCGACGTGCCGCGCAGTTTTTTGGCGAGCTCTTTTCCGGCATTTTCTTGCGCGTCTGGTTTGAGGGTTTTCGAAAGTCGCGCCGTTTCGGCAAGCTCTTTTTCTTTTTGCATGATCGCGAGTAGGGCTTTAAAACTCCAGCCCAGGGCCATGCGCGGTTGAATGTTTTGGCGCGGTAGTTCCACATACGGGACCCCGTTTTTCTTCGCCGTTTCGATGAGCTTGCCGCCAGAGCCGAGCGCGACGCAATTAAGCCCCAACGCATGAGCCGTTTTGAAAGAGTCGAGCGTTTCTTCGGTGTTCCCCGAATACGAACTTGCGATGACGAGCCGGTTTTTCAATTCCTCTTTTTGCAATGGGGGCAAGCCGTAATTTGACCAAACCAAAATGTCCCACTCCGGCCGCCAGCATTGTATGATGTCGGCGGCAAGATGAGACCCGCCCATGCCGGCGACGACTAGTCCCAACCGCCCAGCGCGTCGGGATGATGCCGCGCTGTTTTTAATTTTCGGTTCGTATTCAAACTGCTTCGGGAAATTTTTTATGTCGTTGTAAATCATAAAAATGGAAAGTAGAATATGGTATGTAGAAGGCGGATTGTTAGTTAACAATAATA
>CAYJRG010000114.1:0-2058 GCA_964372585.1 uncultured Candidatus Saccharibacteria bacterium | reverse complement strand
TTAAAGCCTTCGACGATCACGCGATCTGCTTCCGGCAGGAGTTTCAAAATCTTCCCCGTTTTTCCGCGGTCTTTGCCCGTTATAATACGCACCGTGTCCCCCTTTTTTATGTGCATGCCAGTAAAGTCAAAATTGAAAATTGATAATTGGAAATTGAAAATTTTTATACTATTTCTTCCGCCATGGTCATCAGTTTCTCGAACCCTTTTTCTTTGAGCTCTCGGGGCAGGGGGCCGAAAACTCTCGTGGCCACCGGTTCCATTTTTGCGTCAACGAGCACGACGGCGTTCTCATCGAACCGAACGTACGTGCCGTCTTTCCGCCGCACGGGCTTTCGCTGGCGCACGACGAGCACTCTTACGATGTCTTTTTTCTTGACCGCTTTCCGAGGCTCCGCCGACTGCACGGACGTTACAATGACATCTCCAACCTCCGCGTAGCGGCGCCTCGTGCCTCCCAAAATTCTAAAACAGCGGACGAATTTCGCCCCTGAATTATCTGCTACCTTTAGTATGCTTCGTTCTTGGATCATGCCATTATTGCCTAAGAGGGCAAGTTATTTTATAACGTAGCCCGATTGGTTGCAATAATGAGCACCCCGTTAGATAAAAATAAAACGAGGAAGCGGTAATAACTTTGTTTTCAGTTATATACTCTGTTTTCATGTAATTTATATTTATGGTTTTATCTAACGGGGTAGTGAGTTTGCTAGTAAAAATCATTCGTTTTTAAGCTTTGATTTTTGAACCAAACTCACTATTTTCCATCTTTTTTCTTTCGACAGTGGCCGCGTCTCTTCGATCACGACCGCGTCCCCGACGCGGTATTCGTTTTTTTCGTCATGCGCCTTAAATCTCTTGGTTACCTTGTAATATTTTAGGTATTTCGGATGTTTCTTGAAGCGTGAAACTTCAACCACGCGGGTTTTGTCCATCCGGTCGCTGACGACGACTCCTTGTATTTTTCTCTTTTTTTTCGGCGCGTGTTCCATGTATGCGTGTTTCGCTTAAGCGTTTTCTTGCCGCGAGTTCATGATCGTCAGCACTCGGGCGATGTCTTTTTTCACGCGCTTCAGCTCGTTGATGTTTTTGACTTTTCCGGCGAAGAGATCAAATTTCAGCGCACGGAGTTTTTCTTTTCCATCTTTGAGCATTTTTTCGAGTTCCGCGGCTGATTTCATTTTTAATTCCTGCAATTCCCGTTTTTTCATGGCGGTTATTTAACGATGATTTTGCTTTTGAACGGGAGTTTGAATCCGGCGAGGCGGAGGGCTTCCATTGCCGTTTCGGCCTCCACGCCATCAATTTCAAAAATAATTCTCCCCGGGCGGACGATAAACACGTAGTGATCCACGCTCCCCTTGCCGCCGCCCATCGTTGTTTCCGGCGGGCGGATGGTGATCGGCTTGTCGGGAAAAACGCGGATCCACAGCCGGCCGCTCCGCTTCAGGAAATTGGTTATGGTCCTTCGGGCGGATTCGATCTGCTTCGAATCAAGCCGCGCTGGCTCGAGCGCTTTGAGCCCAAAGCGCCCATAGCTTAACTCTAAGCCGCGGGTTTCGACGGTGCGGTTGCGCGACCGCCCCTTGTGCCACTTCCTATGTTTTACTTTTTTTGGAATCAACATATTAAAATTAAATATCAAAAATCAAAGATGATGAGTTCGCCTTCGGCGAACGATTCCGTATTTTTGATTTTTCATTTTTGATTTTTATCCGCGTTAAAAATTTTCCCTTTATAAATCCACACCTTAATGCCAACCGTTCCATATGAAGTAAACGCCGTGCCTTGGCCGTAATCAATGTTGGCGCGGAGCGTTTGGAGCGGAAGCGAGCCGCGCGCAAGCCACTCACGTCTCGCAATTTCGTTTCCATCGAGCCGCCCCGACAAGAGTATCTTCGCGCCTTTTGCCTCTCGATTTTGCATGATGTTCTCGATATATTTTTTGATCGTTCGCCTGAAGGGGAGCCGTTTTTCGAGATCCCAGGCAATTTGCTGGGCGACATAGACGGAGGAAATTTCCGATCGCTTAAGCTCTTCGACATTCAAGCTGATGGGC
>CAYJRG010000113.1:0-2123 GCA_964372585.1 uncultured Candidatus Saccharibacteria bacterium | reverse complement strand
GTAGTGGACGCGGTGTGGGGGATTTTTGAAGAGCGGGCGTGTGATAAGCTCCTTGCGATGATGTCGCCTCGGCTCGGAGTTCTGGGCGTGGTTCGGGAAAATCGGAAAGTCCACAAAAACGGAATAGAACATCTCGTCGAGCGACTCGAGTGGGACATGGAAGACGAAATCAAGGCGGTTATCCGCGGCTTCGCCCGCATCGAGGAGCGCCTGTCAGAGCTTGAACTTCCCATCAAACGCACGCCGGAAGTGTTCATAGGAAAAAACAATCCGATTATGAGAAGCCGATGTCTCGCGATCGTGGGTGGGACGTATGAAACAGAAGACGGGCATGTTACGCTCTTCGCGGTGGGCCCGAAGCGAATGGATTACAAAAAAACGGTCGGGGTGTTTAAGAATTTTAAAAATAGAAGGCAGGAAGTGGAAAAATATAAAAAATTAAAAATCAAAGATTAAAAATAATGAGTTCGCTTCGCGAACGATTCCATATTTTTGATATTTAATCTTTAATTTTTGATATAACCCTAATCACTAAAACCATGGATGAACAAGAGAAAAAAACGGCTCCCGATTCAACCGGAGCGGATGCCGGGGCGCAACCCGCAGGCGATGCCGCCCAACTTGCCGAAAAACTCGCCCAGGCGGAAAAAACAAAGGTAGAGTATCTCTCGGGCTGGCAGAGGGCAAAGGCGGACTTCATCAACTACAAAAAAGACGAGATGAAGCGAATGGAGGAGATAGCGCGCTACGGGTCTCTCGACCTGATTCAAGAGCTCATCACAATTTTAGACAACTTCGATCTCGGATTACGGACGCTTGAAAAATCGGGCCCCGTAGAAAAAGGAATCTACATGATCCGGTCGCAGATAGAAGATATTTTGAAAAAACGTGGGCTTGAAAAGATTCCGATTCGAAGCGGCGACCGCTTCGACCCGGGGACGGCGGAGGCGATTGCCGAGGTCGAATCGGGCGAGCCGCCCGGGACGATTATCGAAGAAATAGAGCCCGGGTATCGGCTGTATGATAAAATGGTAAGACCGGCGAGAGTGAAAGTGTCGAAACCAAAAATAATAAATCAAAAATAAAATATCAAATATCAAAAATAATGAGTTCGCTCCGCGAACGATTCCAATTTTTTTATCTTTGATTTTTGATTTTTAATCTAACTACAATGCCAAAAATTCTAGGAATAGACCTCGGAACAACAAATTCGGCGATGGCGGTGATTGAAGGCGGCGAACCAAAAATACTCGAGAACGCCGAGGGCAACCGCACCACGCCCTCGATCGCGGCGATCAGCAAAGCCGGCGAGCGGCTTGTGGGCCTCCTCGCGAAACGGCAGTCCATCACGAATCCGAAAAACACCATTTTTTCGGTAAAGCGGCTCGTGGGGCGGAAATTCACCGACCCAGAAGTCCAACGCGATAAGGCATGGCTCCCATACGACATCCGCGCGAACGCCTCGGGCGGGGTTGAGGTGAAAATGGGAGACCCTTCGATAAGCTCAGGGCAGGCAAGGTGGTATTCGCCCGAAGAAGTTTCCGCGTTCATTTTAGGCAAGCTCAAAGCAGATGCCGAGGCGAAACTCGGAGAAAAAGTGGAGGAAGCAGTCATCACGGTGCCCGCGTATTTCGACGACTCCCAGCGGCAAGCCACAAAAAACGCGGGCGAGATCGCGGGACTTAAAGTGCGGAGGATTTTGAACGAACCGACGGCGGCCGCTCTTGCATACGGCCTCGATAAGCAAAAGAACGAGAAAATTGTCGTCTACGATTTCGGCGGAGGAACATTCGACATTTCCGTCCTTGAAATGGGAGACGACACCGTCGAAGTAAAAGCGACTGGCGGCGACACGCACCTTGGCGGAGACGATTTCGACAAACGGATCAACGAATATCTCGTCGCCGAATACAAAAAGCAGGAAGGGATAGACATTTCAAAAGACCCGCTCGCTCTCCAGCGCCTGAAGCAGGAAGCGGAAAAGGCGAAGCACGAACTTTCGACCGTCGCCGAAACCGAGATAAACCTCCCCTACATTTCTTCCGACGCCGCGGGCCCGAAACATTTCCTGATGAAACTCACGCGGGCCAAACTCGAAAACCTTGTGAAGGACTACATTGACC
>CAYJRG010000112.1:1866-2150 GCA_964372585.1 uncultured Candidatus Saccharibacteria bacterium | reverse complement strand
ACATTTGCGGGAAAAGTGTTCACGAGCCACATCTTCAATTGGAACTTTGCGTCAAAACAATGTATGCTGACCAACCGCTCGATCGCCACGCTCTTTCATCCGCCAACCTTCATGGTGCTCACCGCGCCGCACATAAAACGCGTCGAATCGAGAAAGATGAGCCCGCCAGCGGGCCTCGCGATCTACGGCGGAGAGGAAGAGATAGAAAAATTCAAGTAACATGGACACGATCATTGGGCTTATAAATTCGCTGGCTGCCTCTCCGATCATACGCATCCTCCTGC
>CAYJRG010000112.1:0-1856 GCA_964372585.1 uncultured Candidatus Saccharibacteria bacterium | reverse complement strand
CCGATCTGCCAGTCATTGTTCTCGTGGACATCGCGGCGCTTGGATTTTTCATTTTTGCGTTTAAAAAATCGCTCGCGTTCCGGCTAGACTTTGACCTTGGAATTAAGAAAGCGAAAAAGGTGCTCACCCTGCGGGAAAAGATGGTTTTGGAGCGCTGGAACGTGATCACTCAAAAAATGGCGGAAGACTCTCCCGAGGCGATAAAAGCGGCGATCATAGAAGCAGACAATCTCGTGAGCGACGCCCTAAAAGAGCTCGAAATCCCGGGAAAAGACCTTGTGGGCCGGCTCTCTAATTTAGAACTCGAAGAGATGGAATCAGATGAAGGAATCTTCAGCGCGCATCGCCTCCGGCGCGAGCTTGATGAAACTCCAACCATCCCCATCTCGATCGAAGACGGGAAAAAGGCGATCGCCGCGTACGAAGCGTTTTTGAAAGAACTCGGCCTCTTAGGAGAACCGCCGGGACAGAACTAAATCAAATATTAAAGATAAAATATCAAAAATCATGAATCCGCCACTTTATTTTTCATCTTTTATTTTTGATTTTTAAATTTTGATTTTTTAAGATGCCCAAAGCCGGAAAAATACAAATCATCAAATACGCCCCGCCGCCGCCGGAGCTCCCGATCTACGGCCAGCTTGATCCCGCGGAGCTTTCGTTTATCGGGAGAACGAACTACGTTGCCGCGCTCGAGGAGAAAAAATTTATCTTCGGCATCAAGCGAGTTGACCGCCGCCGGCACCTCTATATCGTCGGCAAAAGCGGCGTGGGAAAATCGAAACTGCTCGAGCTTCTGCTTCGGCAAGACGTGGCTTGCGGCCACGGGCTCTGTCTTATGGACCCGCACGGAGACGTAATCGAGGCGGTTCTCGACTTTATCCCCGAAAACCGAGTTAAGGACGTGGTGCTCATAGACCCGACCGACATGAAGTTTCCCGCTTCGTTCAACCCCCTCCAGAACGTGGACCCGGGATTCAAGCACCAGCTCGCGCAAGGACTCATCGAAGTCATGGAAAAACAGTTCGGCGCGAACTGGACGCCTCGACTCGAACACGTGTTCCGCTTCACCGTTTTGGCGCTCCTCGACTACCCCCACGCCACCATGCGCGGCATGATCTCCATGCTCACCGACCGGAATTACCGCCAAAAAGTCGTCGAGTATATCGAGGACGACATGGTAAAGCGTTTCTGGGCGATTGAGTTTGCCGACTGGTCGGAAAAATTCGACACCGACGCCATCATCCCGCTGGTGAACAAACTCGGCCAGTTTCTTTCCGATCCGCTGCTGCGCAACATCTTCGGCCAGAAGGAAAACAAAATCAATCTCGAAGACGCGATGAATTCGAGGAAAATCCTTCTCATCAATCTCTCGAAAGGGCGGCTGGGCGAGGAAAACTCGAGTTTTCTCGGGGCGATGCTCATCACGAAAATCAAACAAGCGGGTATGGCGCGCGCCTCCATGCCGGAGAGAGATCGGATCGATTTTTACCTCTACGTGGACGAGTTTCATAACCTCGTTACGGAAACATTCGAGAACATCCTCTCCGAAGCCAGGAAATACGGAATTTGTCTTACCATAGCTCATCAGTATATGGGACAGGTTCTGCTCCGAGTTCAGGCGGCGGTTTTGGGAAATGTCGGAAGTATCATCATCTTTCGGGTGGGCGGAGAAGATTCCGTGACGCTCAAGCCGGAAATGGCGCCTATCTTTGATGTCAAGGATATGATCAACCTCGGTATGCAAGAATTTTACATCAAAATGATGATTGACGGAGAATCATACGATCCTTTCTCCGCGGAAACGCTCAAAGTCCTGCCGCCGACGCACCAATCATTCAAAAAAGAAATCATAG
>CAYJRG010000111.1:0-2175 GCA_964372585.1 uncultured Candidatus Saccharibacteria bacterium | reverse complement strand
CATAACAACTTTGATATTCCCACTTCGGTGATTAAAAGCATTCTCAAGCAGGCGGAAATTTCCAAAGATGATTTTTTGAAATTGTTGTAATGCAGTAACGCGCATTGAAATGCTAGTATTTAGTGGCCACCAGTTTTAAGTTTTCATTTTTAACGTTTAAGTTATTTTCATGCACGACATCACCGAGAAAAAAATTGTGGAGCTCGAGAAAATGGCGAACACGCTCCGGCAGGACGTGATCAAGATGGTCTCCGGAGCGGGGTCGGGGCACATCGGCGGGCCGCTTGGTATGGCGGATGTTTTCGCGGCGATGTATTTTTATGTTTTGAATCACGATCCGAAAAATCCGCACTGGCCCGATCGAGATCGCCTCGTTCTCTCGAACGGGCACATTTGTCCTGTGCTCTACGCCGCGCTTGCTCACGCGGGGTATTTTCCGGTAGATGAACTTAAAACCCTCCGCAAGCTCGGGACGCGCCTGCAGGGGCATCCGCACCGCAGGGCTTTGCCCGGGCTCGAGACGACTTCTGGCCCCTTGGGGTCGGGCATTTCGCAGGCGATTGGGATGGCGCTTGCCGCGCGGCTTGACCATAAGCGATACCGAACGTATTGTCTCACATCAGACGGTGAACACCAAGAAGGGAACACATGGGAGGCGGTTATGTTCGCGGCAAAAAATCGTTTGAGCAATTTGACCGTCATCGTTGACCGCAATAACATTCAGATTGACGGGAACACCGAGGAGATCATGCCGCTCGAGCCGTTTCGGGCGAAGTATGAATCGTTCAACTGGCATGTGCTTGAGATCAACGGGCACGATTTTTACCAGATCATCTCGGCGTGCGCCGAGGCGCGGGCGATCCACGAGCGGCCGACCGCGATCATCGCGCACACCATTCCCGGTCGCGGCGTGAGTTTTATGGAAAATGATTACACGTGGCATAGCAAGGCGTTCAAATCCGGCGAGGCCGCGGCCGCGCTCGGGGAGTTGAGGGAATATGGGAGAAAATTGAAAATGTAAAAATCAAAGTTCAAAATGACAATGTAAAGTTAAAAATAATGTATGAGTCGTACAAATTTTGCATTTTGAATTGTCATTTTCTATTTTGATATTTTAATTTTACGCTTAATAGCATGGAATCCATTTCGGATAAAATTATCGTCAAAAGCTCCCCGCGGGACGTGTTTATGCATCTCTTCGCGACGATCGCGCTCTACTTTTCGGCGTGGAGTGTGATTAACTTACTTATTCAGTACATCAGCGCTGTATTTCCAGATCCATTGAATCATTATTTCGAGCCGGGAAGTTCAACTCGGTGGAGCATGGCGCTCCTCATCATCATTTTCCCGGCGTATCTGTGGGTGTCGCGGTTTTTGCATCGCGACCTTGTCGCGAACCCGGAGAAAAGCGATCTCCGCGTCAGGCGGTGGCTTCTCTATCTCACGCTTTTTCTTGCGGCGCTTCTCATCATCGGAGATTTGGTCGCGCTTATCTACAATTTTCTCGAGGGGGAGCTTACGATGCGATTTTTTTTGAAAGTGCTTTCGGCGCTTGCCGTCGGGGCGGCTGTGTTTTGGTATTATCTTTACGATCTTCGGGCCAGGCCCGGGCCGCTCGCCCCACATGCACTGCTTTTCGTTCGGGGAGCCGTGGCGGCGATCGCCGCGATTATTATTGCCGGATTTTTTGTCGCCGGGTCGCCGTTCAAACAGCGGCTTGCGCGGTTTGATGCACAGAAAATAGGCGACCTCCAAAACATTCAGTGGCAGGTGGTGAATTATTGGCAGAGAAAAGAAAAACTTCCGGCAACACTCGAAGAATTGCGCGACGACATCTCGGGGTATGCGGCGCCCCGCGATCCACAGAGCGCGGCGGTGTATGAATATCGAACGACTGGCTCTCTCGCAGAAGATCGATCTTTTGAGTTGTGTGCAGAATTCAATCTTGCATCACAAGAATCTAAAGAAAAAAATTTTTATGCGCGACCGTATCCGGTTGCGGAAGGTTTGAATGAAAGCTGGGAACATGGGGCAGGGCGGGCGTGTTTTTCACGAACGATTGATCCAGATCTTTATCCGCCACAAAAAGCCGTGCCTTTGCCCCCGCGCTAAAAATATATAGGGTCAAGACTAGTTTAGCACTACCAGAGTGTTAATCTAGTCAATAATGAAGCG
>CAYJRG010000110.1:0-2185 GCA_964372585.1 uncultured Candidatus Saccharibacteria bacterium | reverse complement strand
AGTTTTTCTGAATATCAATCAGATTATGAAATTTTTATACACTCCGCGGCCATTTTTAAAGGAGAGCAAGTAACAGGCGGTTAAAGACCTTTTGGAAAACACTGTTCCAGATAGGGATTTTTATCTTTTGGTTATCGGAGCAATCATTCTTGCCGCCTGCGGCATATTGATCGACAGCATCCCCGTACTCATCGCGAGCATGATCGTAGCTCCGCTTGCGTACCCGATTCTTTCCTTGGGCCTTGCCATTACCGCCGGAGACGGAAAACTTTTTCTGCGGGCATTTTCCATGCTCGTTATCTCTATATTTCTTGCCATTGCGGTCGGCGGCCTTTTCTCACTTTTTGTAAAAAGTTACTTTGATGTCGCCGAGCGCGTGCTCATTTCTTTCTTCCCAAACATCTTTTTCGACCTCGCGATCGCTGTCGTTTCAGGCGCTATTGCCGCCTATGGCCTCATCCGATCAAAAGTTGGCTCGGCCATGACCGGCATCGGAATCGCCGTGTCTCTTATGCCGCCCCTCGTTGCTGCCGGCATCGGTTTATTTGATCCGGCTAATGACTTGGCTATTCGTGCCGGAAGCATTTTTCTTTTGAATGTTGCCGGCATTCTTGCGGGAAGCATGATTGTATTTTTAATGTTCGGTTTGCAAAAAGAACGCCGAGCGATAAAAGATAATTTAACATAGTCCATGTTTAAAGAATTCGCTAAATTTTTAAAAGAGTTCAATGTTGTTTCTTTGGCCGTTGGTTTTGTCATGGGTACGGCAAGCACGGCATTGGTTGGATCATTAGTAAAAGACGTGCTTATGCCGATTGCCGGCCCGCTTATAGGTGCGGAGTCCTGGAGAGAAGCAGTATGGAATATTGGGCCCGTTCACATCGCGATCGGTTCCTTTGCGGCAGAACTTTTCAATTTTTTAATTTTGGCATTCATCATCTTTTTTATCGCCAAAAAGCTTCTCAAGATGGAAGCGGAAGTGAAGAAATAACCAATATAAGATTTCCGAACATGCTCTAATGTCGGCGGGGGTATGGTACAATAAACGCATGAGTCGGCCCATGTCCAAAATCAGAGTACTCCTCATTGTTTCTTTTCTACTCTCCCTTGCTGCGGTGTGGTGGGGCGGGCTTGCGGAGCAGGAATCGAACGAAATCGTGAACCTCGTCGTAACGCTCTCCGCCACGATGGCGGGCTTCGGCCTGGTTGCGTTTCAAATCGCGCACGCATCAAGCGAGCTCCGAAACGATTTTATCGAGTCAAGCATCTTATGATTGTAAGCACCATCTTGGGACTGCCTTACCTCATCTACCCGGAGAAAACCATTCTCTTTGTCAACTTCGGCGAGCTCTGCATCTTCACATTTTTCTGGGCGTTTATCTTGTTCCTCATCATCCTGATTGACAAAAGACTCAATCTTATAAAGTAGGTCCGGAGATGTGGCATCAAAAAAAATCGGCAACGACTCGTAATGAAATCGTTGCCGGCGCTTGGCGCTGGGGTTTTACCGCTCTCGCTTCACATTAATCGCCCTAGGACCCTTCTCGCCCTTCTCAAGCTCGAAGGTAACCATGTCGCCCTCATTTAGTGTTTTGAAACCCTCGCCGACGATACTCTTGTAATGAACAAAAACGTCCGGCGTATTTGCGCCGAGCGGATTGACGAGAAATCCCCACCCCGCCTTGTTGTCGAACCATTTCACTTTTGCCATAACTCGCTCTGCCATACTACTACTCCTTTCTGTTGCCTCTGTTGCCGCATTTTCAAACCCTTGGTAGATGTTCCCCAAGGGGCGCGTACCGTAAAAATAACGCGCATGGTAAAATTTAGCAATGAGAAGATACTGGTTCCGCCCGAAGCGGTTTTGGAAATTTTTTGCCGCCTACTATCCCTCGTCGTGGCAGGGATGGGTTGTTACGGCGGTTCTCTGTGCCGCGCTCGTTTTGGCATTTCTACGCGTTGACTCAAACTCGCACTCCGCAAGCGACACCCTCCTCGGCGTCGCCCCCTACGCAATCGCAATTCTGCTCATCTTCGATCTGCTCTGCTTCCGCACCGGCGAATATCCAAGCTGGTGGGAAAAAAACCGGCAATAAAAACGGCTATCACGACCCTGCCACCCCGCAGATTTTATTATCTGGCAAGTCTCCTCTTGGTGTTCGCCATCCCGCTGGCTTTTGAGGGA
>CAYJRG010000109.1:0-2225 GCA_964372585.1 uncultured Candidatus Saccharibacteria bacterium | reverse complement strand
ATCTTTTGACATTAATGTAAATTTTTAACTGGATTGCCACGCACTCTACGGTCGCTCGCCCAGCACTGTTTTTTCCGAAAAAACTGTGCTGGGCGAGCGATGACGGAACAAACTTTTTAAAATTCCACGACTTCGTGCGTTCTTGAGACGCCGGTGATGTGAATCGCGTTGCTCGCGAGTAAGAGTTCATAGAGCATGAACGCCACGGCGAGCGTGGCCCAATAAAATATAGTTCCGAATCCCCGAATAATCAAGAACACGAGGAGCGCCCACGCGAGCACGAATGAATCGCCGAAACGCTCCTTGAGCCCTTTGAGGTAGGCGTTGATGTAGGCGTAGAAGACGTCGCTCGTTGCCTGCGCGGGAGATATGGCGAGGCCTGTTGTTTTGTTTATGTCGGCCGCTATTTGGTTTGCCGCTTGTTGTATGATTTTTTCCCGTTCCGCGGGGTTGAGTTTGTTGAAGGCGTCGTTTTTTTGAAATTCGAGGAGCGTGAGACTTTTGGTGAATGCGCTAAACGATCCATTGAACGTCACCTCCGGATAAAAATCGTGCGCGAGTTCTGCGATCCCTCCATAGAAATTTCTGAATCCTTCTTGTGGGATGAATGCGTGTGTCTGATTCCACCTCGGGAGGTAGAGGATGATCATGAAAAGGGCGAGGGCCGTGGTGAGCTTCGTGAGCGCGGGCCGGGCGGATTTTATGAAGCGAAGCCCCATGTTGTTTTCGATCTCGTTGCGCGCGATCACTTCTCCCCATGCGATGAAAAACAGCATGACGACCGCGGTTGCGAAGAGAAACCCCGCGTCGTATGCGCGAAAGGGTATGAGCATGCATAGGATCTCGAGGGCGATCACGAACGCGCGCCTGCGGAAGCTTTTTATGCAGAAGACTTGGAGTGTCGAAAGAACCGCGAACACCCCAAGCGATACAACCAGCGTGTTCGCGCTCCGCGTGTTTTCCAAAAATCCCGCGTATGCGTGCCCGACCCAGAGCGCGGAGATGAGCGCAAGCGCGTCAAGCGCTGCCGGTTTATAAAATTCCGGCCGCGCGAAGCGAGACGGGTCCTTCTTTGCCTCTTTGACGAGGTTTTGCGCCGTCAGCGTCTCGTTTGTGTTTTGAATTTTTATTTCGCTCATTGTACTTTGTCAGGTTAAGACCCAATAAAACCTGCATTTCTGTCATTCCCGCGCCTGCCCGTCCGAAGCCGGGCGAAGGCGGGGAAGCGGGAATCCGGCACTTCTTTTTTTCTGGTTCCCCGCTTCCGCGGGGACGAGCCTGGATCCCCGCCTACGCGGGGATGACATTCGTTCTACTGCTGGGGCGGAGGTTCGCTTGGGCCTTGGCCCGGATTTTCCGGTTGATGTTGATTGCCTCCCGGCTGGTTCCCGCCTTGCTCACCCGCAGGCGGCTGGTTTTGATTTCCCTGGTTTCCATAGATCGCCTGCCCGATCTTTTGGAGCTCGGCGGAGAGATTCGCAATCGCGGTTTTGATTGTCTCAACGTCCGTTCCTTCATTCGCTTTTTTGAGCGCGGCAACTTTTTCGTTCACCGCGGTTTTGATGTCCGCGCTGACTTTCTCTCCAGCGTCCTTGAGGGACTTCTCGGCGAGATAGACCGTGGACTCCGCCTGATTTTTAAGTTCCGCGAGTTCTTTTTTTCGCGCGTCTTCCGAGGCATGCTCGGCGGCGTCTTTTTTGAGCTTTTCTATTTCGTCTTTCGAGAGCGTCGTCGTCGCTTCGATTTTCACCGACTGCGATTTGCCGGTCGCCTTGTCTTTCGCCGAGACGTTCAAGATGCCATTCGCGTCTATGTCGAAGGTTACCTCGACTTGCGGGAGGCCGCGCGGGGAGGGCGGTATTCCGTCGAGGATGAACCGCGCGAGCGTTTTGTTGTCTCCTGCCATCGGCCGCTCCCCTTGGAGCACGTGGATTTCAACCGAGCTCTGGTTGTCCGCCGCCGTGGAAAAGATTTGTGATTTTGATGTCGGCACGGTCGTATTTTTCGGAATCATCGGCGTGGCAACGCCTCCCAACGTCTCGATGCTCAAGCCGAGCGGGGTAACGTCCAAAAGTAGAATATCCTTCACGTCGCCCTGCAAAATCCCCGCCTGCACCGCCGCTCCCACGGCGACCACTTCGTCGGGATTGATGCCTTTGTGCGGTTCTTTGCCGAAGAGATTTTTCACGGCATCCACCATCGCGGGCATCCGCGTCTGGCCGCCG
>CAYJRG010000108.1:0-2233 GCA_964372585.1 uncultured Candidatus Saccharibacteria bacterium | reverse complement strand
TCATTGATTGGGGGATGCCGTTTGCAGGCGGGAATTATTTGGGGACTTGTCTAGTGTTTTTTCCATAAGTAGCAACATTCTCGTTTTCGTTGTTGTCTTTTATCGCCGGAACAGTTAACTAGCCATGACTTTTTAACTGTACAATTATGTTCCGTTCAAATCCCGTTCAAATCCATAGAATATTTCGATCCTTCCTAAACCACGTCATTTGCCGTTTGGCATAGTGCCACGTGTTTACTTTGATTTGTGCGATCGCTTCAACGAGCGTTTGCATTTTCTTGTCATTCCCGTGCCTGCCTGTCCAAAGCCAGGCGAAGGCGGGAAAGCGGGAAACCATTTTCTTATGTTCTGGGTTTCCGCTTTCGCGGGGACGACAATACTCCAAATATTCGATAATTTCGCGGTAGCCAATCGCTTCAAACGCTTTTGCCTTTCCGTATTTTGAATACAGATTTTTCACTTCCTCGACGAACCCGCTTTTAATCATCTCGTCCACCCTGCTTTCGATACGTTTTTTTAATGTTTCAGGCGGCGTGTTGATTCCGATTACGCACGCGTCGAAGAGCGGCTTTTTCTTTTTCCGCTGTGCGGTGAATGGCTTGCCGGTTGTGATTGCAACTTCGAGCGCGCGGATCACGCGCCGCGGATTTTTCGGGTCAACAATGTAGGCCGCTTTCGGGTCGAGCGCGAGGAGTTTTTTGAAAAGAGCATCGAGCCCGCGTTCCCCCAGCTCCGCCTCGAGCTCGAGGCGGAGCTGGGGATTTTCTTTTACCTTCGGAATGTCCAAGTTTTCAACAACGGCTTTTACATACAGCCCCGTGCCGCCGACGAGGATCGGGAGTTTTCCTTTCGCGAGGATTTTTTTAATCGCGCGAACGGCGTCGCGCTTGTAGTCCGCGACAGTGTAATCCTCATCGGGATTTTTGATGTCAATGAGGTGATGAGGGATTCCCTCCGAATGATATATTTTTGATATTTGATTTTTGATATTTGATCTAACCCTTGACCCATGACTCGTGACCCATGACCCATCCCTCGGCGGCTTTGCCGTCCCAATATCCATCCCGCGATAAATTTGCCGCGAGTCAGCAGAAACAACCTCGCCGTTAAGTTTCTTGGCGAGTTTAGTCACGAGCGCGGTTTTCCCGCTCGCGGTTGGACCGACGATAACTAAAATTTTGGGCAGTTTTTCAAAACTGGGCATAGCCGAGATTTGCAGAGAGGCCTAGAGTTTCTTGTCCCGTATCTCCTTGAGAAGTTTTTTTGCGAAATCAGTGCTAGAAAATTCTCCTATCTGCCCTTCTCTGTAGTGCCGCACATTTACCGTTCCACCGTTCTCTTCCTTTTCCCCGACCACGAGCACGTAGGGGATTTTTTGCATTTCGGCGGCGCGGATTCGTTTTCCAAGTGTTTCGTCGGCGGGTTTCATATTGACGCGAATATTCGCATCAAAGAGTTGTTGTTTTATTTTTTCGCCGTATGCCTGAAACTTCTCGCTTATCGGAATAATTTCAACCTGCGTAGGCGCGAGCCACAAAGGGAATGCTCCGGCAAAGTGCTCGATCAAAAAGCCGATGAACCGTTCATGCGTGCCAAGCGGCGCGCGGTGAATAACAAGCGGCGTTTTTTCTTTCCCGTCTTTGTCGGTATAGACAAGGCCGAAACGCCGCGGCTGGGCGAAATCAACCTGGTTTGTGGCAAGCGTAAACTCGCGGCCGATCGCGCTCCAAACCTGCACATCTATTTTTGGCCCATAGAAGGCCGCCTCATTCGCCACTTCAACGAACGGGATTTTCGATTTCGTAAGCACGTCCCGCACCATTTGCTCGGTCTTTTTCCAAAGTTCCGGTTCATCAACGAATTTTTCCCCGAGCTTTTTCGGATCATGCGTCGAAAAACGCATCACATATTTTTCAATACCGAAAATTTTGAAATAACGCAGATGCATGTCGTTTACCTTCTTGAACTCGTCGGCAAATTGGTCTTCAGTGCAGTAAATATGAGCATCGTTCTGTGTCATGGCTCGCACTCGCATAATGCCGAACAATTCTCCGGACTTTTCCTGCCGATAGACGGTTCCGTATTCGGCAAGCCGGAGCGGCAACTCGCGATAGCTCTTCGGCAGAGCGGCAAAAATTTTGTGGTGATGTGGGCAGTTCATCGCTTTCAAATAATACTTTGTGCCGTCGTAGTCCATCGGCGGAAACATGCTCTCCGCGTAATAGGGGAGATG
>CAYJRG010000107.1:0-2243 GCA_964372585.1 uncultured Candidatus Saccharibacteria bacterium | reverse complement strand
CCGACCCCGATCACATGTTACCTCATGATGAGGATTTTGGCATTTCGTAATTCAAAGTAATAAAGATAATTAGGGACGAAAGTGGTCAGTTGCGTATATCAACGGTTACGCTGACCACGCGCTGTGATAAAATAAAACAATGACAGGGGACTACATTGCTGGGTTTATTGACGGAGAGGGGTCTATCGTAAAGAGAAAGCGGGCATACAACCTTCTTATAAGCCAAACTCAATTCGAAGTTACTGAAAACGGACTTTGGGTACATCAGGAGGCTTCTTCTTGCCGCAAAATGATGAAATTATTGCCATTTTCCTACACATCATTATGATGAAGGACAAAGGTATGGTGCCCGTAGCTTAATGGTAAAGCTCTGCTCTGTGGCAGCAGCGACGCCGGTCCGATTCCGGTCGGGCACCCGGAAATGAAGGTCTATTTTGTCCGGCACGGCGAAAGCGAGTAAAACCTGATTAAAAAAAATGAGGGGGTTGAATATTGGCAAAGTTCGCGCGGCAGTCTCGCGGAAACAGGTAAAGAACAGGCCCGGCGCTTGGCGGAAAAACTCACCGATATCCCGATAGACATAATAATTTCGAGCCCCTTTCCCCGCGCTACGCAAACTGCCGAAACCGTTGCCAAAAAAATCGGGAAGCGAATTGAAATAAGCGACCTCTTCGTCGAGCGGAGAAATCCCTCAGTCGTTTTTGACAAGCGGGACCACGAGCCGGGCGTAAGAGGTATTGTCGAAGCCGTCGAAAAAAATTTTCACGTTTTGGGTTGGCGGCACTCCGATGAAGAAAACTTTTCAGATTTAAAAACCCGAGCTAAAGCGGCGCTCGCATATCTTGCAAAGCTCCCCTACTAAAATATTCTGGTGGTCGCCCACGGCACGTTTCTTAACCTGCTCGCGCTTGAAATAAAACTCGGCGATGTGTTTACATCAAAAGAATTTGTATTTTACAGCCGCGCGCTAAATCCCAAAAATACGAGCGTTGCAATCTACGAATACAGCAAAGAAAAGGGCTGGCGTCCATTATCAGAAGATTCCAATCCTCTCCCCTAAACACTCAACCCACGTTCACCCGCCAAAAACTCCTTGAAGAAAAATACATCCAGCTCGCCTTCGACACAAGCGTTGCCTTGAGGGGGTATGCGAAAGAATCTATCAGCGGCTAATCAAAGATATTCACCAGATACTGATCAATATCCCGCTGGATAAGATCATAAAAATATTTTTGCTCCGTGCGGAGCCGCCCCGCCAGCGCGTTCCCCACAAACCTCCAGTGCCACGGCTCGAAGTGGTAGTACGCGTTTCCCTTCGGGTATGAGAGCGTAAATCCGTACTTGTACGCGTTCTCCGTAAGCCACGCGTACTCCCGGCTCTTCTCAAAGTTATCGAAACTTCCGCCGACGCTCGGGGCGCTGAAATCCACCGCCGTCCCCAGCTGATGCTCCGAATACCCCTGATCCGCGGAAAATTGGTTCGCCGTTCCCGCGCCGTAAAGTATTTTGTACGTTGACTTGAGCGATGACTGCGCGCCAAACGACCGATACGCCGAGTTAATCTCGATGTTCACGCCCGCCCCTCGGGCATCACTAAGCAAGCGCCGGAGAAACGGCACTGCTTTTTCGTGCACCTGCGCGATGCGATCTGTGTACGCAAGATACGCGGGATCACGAGCGGCAAGCGCCTGCGGCACACAGTGCTCGTTCAAAAAATAAACTTTTGAATATTTTTGAAGCAGTTCTTTGTCAGTCTCGCTTAGTTTTTTGAGCGTGCCGACCGTGTTCGAAAGCGCGCCGATCTGGTTTTGAAAAAGATCGTTCCTCCCCTTCTCCTCGACGAGCGAGGAGTTTAGCCGCGCGTTCTCGCCCTCCGCGCCCGAAAGTTTTCTTTTCAGAGAATCGATCCCGCGCGCCAGTCCGACGGTCGTCGAGGCAAGCTCAATCTTTTTTTCCTCAAGCTCGACGGCAAGAAGCCGATAGCGGTATCCGCCAAAGAAGAGCGCTCCGAGCAAAACCGCAACAAGCCCCAGCACAAAGGGCGCGTATCGCGCTAAAAAACCCGAGGGGTCGCCTTTCATAACGAAAATTCTAGCACACTACCCCGCGCGCGTGGCAAACAGCAATGCGCCACTCACCCCGTGCTCCCAAATCCTCCCCGCGAGGAATCTTTTATTTGGGCAACTTCCTCAAACTCGGCGCGAACAATAGGAACGATGAGCCCTTGCGCAATGCGAT
The DNA here is from genome assembly GCA_964372585.1 of uncultured Candidatus Saccharibacteria bacterium. Lineage (GTDB taxonomy): Bacteria > Patescibacteriota > Minisyncoccia > UBA6257 > 2-01-FULL-56-20 > JBBTYG01. The sequence continues at coordinate 5 of CAYJRG010000107.1, read as the reverse complement.
CTCCG
>CAYJRG010000106.1:0-2274 GCA_964372585.1 uncultured Candidatus Saccharibacteria bacterium | reverse complement strand
GATTCAAAGCGACAATCAAAACTCGAAATAAACACAGAAAAAGTGGGTCATAACCGCGATCGTCGAACACTAGAGCGGAACACCTCGAGTATTTTTACCAATTATAATTCCAAAATACGCAAGCTCTGCGAGTATGGATGCGCCTTATACCCCTTATTCGTACGAATAAGGGGTATAAGGAAATTTGGCGCTGGTCAAAAACCTTCGTGTTTGACAAGTATGGACCCGGAGAGTAATCTGCTTAATAGAAAAGCTTCATTTAGGGTGCGGCGATCGCCGTTGCATTAAATGTGGCCTGCGTTCGAAGAAAACGCAGAACTTTGAAACAAAAAGAAAAACAGGGGGGAATGTCGGGGAGAAACGTATGAAAAAACTGATTGGATTGATGGTGGTTGTGTTTGTTGCAGCCTGCGCTGGAGTGTTGCCTGCCGTTGCCGCAAACACCCCTCCGGCAGTCTATATTAACAACGCCCGCGAGACATTCAACTCATGGGTCAGATTTGACGGCAAATCCGTCCTGGCAGAAGCTCGAGAGTTGTATTTGGATATAAGCGGGGCAACGCTGACCATCACATATTATCCGGGCGACGGCTTAGTTGAATCGCGAACAACGACACTGTTTTACAAGCGCGATTTTGACCTCGCGTCAAATCGTTACTGGCTCGACTCGCAGGTTGAGATAATCGCGTTGGAAGAAGGTCCGGGGAATACGAACTCGATTCCAGTTCGTCGCGAACCGCGGTATTTCGCGCCGGACATGGTCGGCAAAAGAGAAATCGTCCTAGGGGGAGACAGGGATACCTTAGATTCAGGCGTCTGGTGGTGTGCGGACAACAAAGCGGGGAGTGTTCCATGGAAGGTATCCGCGCGGGGACACACCGGAGATCCAGTTCTCTTATTCGGCAGTTTCGACGTCATAACAAGAGAGGGAAAAAGTTTTTATTTCTCTCCTTCCCCGGCCGAATTCTGCAAGGGCAACGGACTCAAATATAAGCCGTGGTATCATTTCGACGACATCGTATCCGTCGGTCCCGTCATCCACCTAAATCAGAGACTAATTGACAGCTTTGGGGAAGGAGGAGATGGAAAAGGAGATTGGCGCGGCATTATCCTGTTTCCACGGATGACGCTGGGAAAGTGATATCTACTAGTTCTGTTGGTCACAAATGCCGGCCGCTTGTGGAAGCGGCCGGTTTGACTTTTCTGAGGTTTTTAGTAAAATACAGACGGATGAAAGTCCTCCGCGGGTAATTGTGCCCGCGGAAATGATGGAGGTTTTCATGAGAAAGCCCTTTGTCAATGCATGGTTGTTAATGGGTATCGCACTTCTAATCCTTCTTGCCCTTCTCAAGATGGGATGCGGTTGCAATACAGAGCAATCCACGGGTTCGGCCCAAACCAACGGCTCGGCAGGAGAAAAATCTTTTGTTCACAAAAATCAATCGGTGGTTCTTGGCAAGCCGGCCTCTGCGGACGAAACAGTCGAACTTGGCGATAAAGTTGTGTGGCTCCCCGAGGAGTTTCGGCCGCACATCGCCGCAATTCGATTGCTGAAAAAAGAAGTGGAAGAAATTGACCGCTTGTCGCGCGAGATTCACTCTCTTCCTCCTCGCCCGCCGTACCCAAAACTCGACCCGACGATGAGCGATGAAACGCAACACAAAATCATGAATGCGTTCTTCGAGAGCAACCGCGTCGAGCTCACACCCGAGTACGTTTCAAAGTCCAAAACGCGGAATGAATTCGCCAACGAGGCGTACCGGCGATTTGAGACTTCTGTCGGGAAAGAGATCGCGGAACTTTACCACAGTTGGGAAATAATGCGGAGCGGGGGGCTCTACGATGACCTTGTGCGACGCGCGTGCGACGCGCCCAGGGTGGAAAAGGAGCTCATACCGCTTCTTGCGCGTATTGACGCGCGAGGAGACAACGTGGATCGCGCCACGCCAGAAGAGAAAAAGGCCATTGTCGCCGTGCTCGGTCACTGGTCCGAAAACCCGCGCTTCATGAGATACTTCGGGTTTCTCGCCGCTGGCTCGCACTACGACACTGAAAAATACGTCACTGCCGACGGTGCAGAGATCCGAGTCAATACGCGATTCGGAGGCAAACCGCCGCCGGGCGCCAAACCCCTCTCGGCCTTCTTGGCCGAACAGAAAAAATGAGCGCCGCCAAAGTTCAGAGCGCCCCCTGAAAATCTCGGGGCGTTTTTTGTTATCTCGTAAGCGTTATCGTTTTACCCAATTCCGCCGCCGGAGCGGAGAGCGTGATTTG
>CAYJRG010000105.1:0-2297 GCA_964372585.1 uncultured Candidatus Saccharibacteria bacterium | reverse complement strand
TTGCCGCCAAAGAAAAACTTGAAATCGTCCTTTCCGCTCCGGTTCCCGCCTATTTATCGGGCAGGCAAGGCGAGGCGGGCGGAAGGGGGGTTTGGGGGGAATTCCGCCCGCCGAGCCCAGCCAGTTCCGTTCGGATATTTTCAAACAGACACCGCCCTCGCCCGCCATAGAGGGCTTCGACGGGCAAGCCCGCAAAAACTATAAATTTCCGCTACGCATTGCCGAACGCTACGCATTGCTGAAAAAGAAGGCCGCCCGGGAACTGTGCCGGGCGGCGGTTGAATGGTGTCTGCCGTTTCGGCAGACTAAAAGAGGCGCGTGCGACGCTCTCGCGAAGACATTGCTCAACAGCCAACAAGTTATTCCCAAAAAAACGGTTTTTGGTTTTTTTAAAAATCTGCAACGACTCCGCGAGAAACCTCCTTTCATGTTGTATCGCATCTGCCGGAGCTCTGAAAAGCATACAGCATCGCCGAAAAAAGAAAAGGGTGATAAAATCAAATTAATGACAATCACCAAATTCGGACACTGTTGTTTGCTCGTCAAAGAAAACGGCCTGCGGATTCTAACCGACCCGGGGACGTATTCAACGTCGCAGAACGAGGCGCGGGATGTTAACGTCGTTTTAATCACCCACGAGCATCCCGATCATTATCATATTGATTCAGTGAAGTCGGTTATGAAAAACAATCCCGCCGCAAAAATTATCACGAACAGCGCGGTGCGCGCCCTACTCGAAAAAGAGGGGATCACCTCGGTCGTTCTTGAAGACGGACAAGAAACCATAGAAAAAGGAATTTCAATCGAAGGAATCGGAAACATTCACGCCGTCATTTACCCCACGCTTCCGCGCGTCCAAAACACCGGATACTTCATTGCAAACAGATTTTTCTACCCGGGCGACGCGCTCACAAACCCACAGCGACCCGTGGAAATTTTGGCAGTTCCCATTGCAGGCCCGTGGATGAGGATGTCCGAAGGAATAGACTACGCCAAAGAACTGAAACCGAAAATCTGTTTTCCCGTGCACGACGGCGGTCTCAAAAACCCGGGGCTCGTCCACCGAATTCCGAAAATGATTCTTGACCCGCTTGGGATTGAGTTCGCCGTGATTAAACCGGACACGAGCAGGGAATTCTAAATTCACCTTGAATTACTAATCTCAAATCTGTTTCTCGTCGCCGCGACCGCGTGCGTAGTTCTGCTTCAGATTTTCGCGGTGTATAACCCCGTCATGAACGGAATTTTGAAAACTGTGCCGCTCGGCGCCTCGGACTGGCTGGTCATCGTTCCGGCGGCTTTTGCGATAATTCTTGCCGAAGAGGTAAAAAAGTTTTTCGTCCGCAACGCGCGCCGAAAAACGTCCGCCGCGGCCGTTTTTCCCACTTGATCTTTTCGATCCTTGATTCGCGACCCATAGTCCATGACCCGTGAATGCTTTGCGTTGTAACCCCTCACACTACATGTCGCCCACTACATGTCGCCGATACTGCTTTTGGGAGACTTAAGCGAAGCGCAGCCCTCGTCAGAGGTTGGGCATTTGTAGGTAAGGAGATACGAGGGCGAAGCGGTCTCTAAAAAGCAGTATCGGCGAGATGTGGTGTGAGGGTTACTATACAGCACCTTGACACCCACTCTGTTTTGGTTATACGATATACATTGGTAAAAGCTCCTTGACATCATTACTTTGGTGGTGTTTCTTTGAGCACAAAGGAAAGGTTGGTCTATGAAAGTCCTGAAGTTATGGCAGGTGTGTTGCCAAATCGACAAAAAAGTCGGGAACTGGTCTCGTGCTCATTTCGAATTGACAGTCAGCTCTTTAGTAGCTGCACTTGGCGGAGCGGGGATCGCATTGTGCTTGTTATCAAAAGCTGGACTCGATCTTATTGAGCGAGTCAACCCGGGAAATCCCCATTCGGTCTATGCAGATTGGCTTGTGGGAAGTGCTTGGTTCTTCGGGATAATAACAGTAGTTGCAGTTGTGCAACTTCTCCGGGAAGCCAAGGGAAGGAAAAACGCGAATGATAGGAGTGGAATATGAGAATTCACTTAAACAGTAAACGAAACGATGGATGGGGACCGATTATATGGGTAGCGATCATTCGCATCGCCGTGATCGTAATCTTTGTTGTCCTTGTGATTATCCCGGTATTTCAGGGAGCAGGGGGAATACAGCACGACCCCGTGAACGACCAAATGGGAGACCCCGGTGATGGCGCCGCGATAAGCCAGCCGCGCTACGAGGGACGCGCAGGAGAAGTCCTGCCGCATCACGACTCAATCCAGCTCGCGGGAGC
>CAYJRG010000104.1:0-2329 GCA_964372585.1 uncultured Candidatus Saccharibacteria bacterium | reverse complement strand
TCTTTTATGGCGGCTGACTAGAGAGAGGTAAGCGCGGCGGGACGGAAAATGTGCCAGCAATTGTGGGACTCGCGCGCGCGATAGAGATTACGGGGTCTGAAAGAGAGATGGAGTCAGTGCGTCTTACAAAACTGCGGGAGTTTTTTCTTAATGGGATACAGCAACTGTTTCCGCACGTAGTTGTGAATGGTTATTTAGCGAATCGTTTGTCACACAATATCAATATATCCATTCCCGATATAGATACTGAATTTCTTTCGTTACAATTAGATGCGGCGGGAATTGAGGTTTCGACCAAGAGTACATGCATGCGTGATGAGGAAGAGTCATATGTCGTCGCCGCGCTCGGGGGAGAGGCGTGGCGCGCAAGGCACTCGCTTCGCATCACTCTCGGCCGTTTTACGACAAAAAAAGATATTGATTACTCACTTCGGGTTTTAAGAACAGTTGCCATGCGACATTAACCAAATTGTTTTTTTTTATTCATCATGTATGATACATATATATTTTGACTCCATTAAACGCTACACGCTAAACCCTTCGGGATGGAACATCTTACCAAACAACAAATCGTTCTCCTCACTCTCCTCGTTAGTTTTGTTACCTCAATTGCCACGGGGATTTTCACTGTGTCGTTGATGCAACAGGCCCCGCAGGCAGTTACGCAGACGATTAACAAAATTGTCGAACGAACTGTGGAAAAGGTAGTTCCCGCACTGCCACAGAAGGCGCAAGTTGTTCGGCAGGAAGTAACCACTGTTATTAAAGAGGATGATTTAGTAGTCGCGGCGGTGGAAAAAAGTGAGGAAAGTATTGTGCGGATATACGGCGCAGTGAATAATGACCCCGCGAAACTTTTTTTGGGTTTTGGAGTTGTAGTATCTGCGGAGGGAGCTGTGGCGACTGATCGCAAGCTGTACGCAGATAACCTAGTATATTTCGGAGTTTTTTCTGACGGTGCGGAGTACTCGCTCGAGCTCTTGCGCGCTCATGAAGGTGAGGGGGCACTCTTTTTTAAGGCGGTTCTGCCGCAAAAAGATAAAGTCACATTTCTCCCCGCCGTCTTCGGCGATTCTAATCGCGTGAAGCTCGGACAAAAGGTAATAGGCCTTGCGGGTGAGAAGCGCACGTCGGTCCTTGCAGGGATTGTGACAGGTCTCCAGCGCGGAGATGCGGTTTCGACAACGAGCATGTCAGCTCCGCCGATTCTCGGTATTGAGACGAATCTTCCTGCGCATACGGACATGTTGGGCAGTCCTTTGTTCAACCTTTCTGCCGAGGTTCTTGGAATTTATGTCGGCGGTGATGATGGCGGGAGTCGTTCCTATCTTCCCACACGGAACTTTTCAGCTGGAATTGCTTCGACCTCCGAGCCCACAAAACCCCCGCAGTCCAAAATAAACCAGTAGCGCTTTGACTACAAAATTAAAAGTTGTATAATGGGAAGATCATCCTACAATTTCCTGTGTAATCGGCGTAATTTCAATTTTGCATTTTGATTTTTTAACTTTACACTTTTATCATGCCCCCCTTTCATCACTTTACAACCAAAGCGAAAGAAGCCATCCGCCGCGCTCATGAACTTGCGATTGAGCGCGGACAAAATCATGTGGGCCCGCTTCACCTCCTTGCCGCGCTCGTGTTGCAGGAGGACAGCTTGGTGCTCACTATCCTCGAGAAATTGGGAGTTGATGCCATGCTCATGACCGACTCCCTTTTGGAAGCAATCGAGCCCGCCGAAGGCGCGGGTGGGACGATGATGCCCTCGTATCAGATTTTCTTGACGCCCGAGCTGGCGCAGGTGCTTGAGGGATCAAGCAAGCTCGCCGTGGCTCTCAAAGATGATTTTGTTTCGACTGAGCATCTTTTGATTGCGATGCTTGATGTGCCGAGTCCCGCGCGCGACATTTTGATTCGTTTCCGGATCGAAAAACCTGCGTTGCTCAAAGTATTTGAGGAGCTCAAAAATACGAAGATCACCGACATTGCTCAACCAAAACGTTTCAAAGCGATTTCAAAATACACCCGCAGTTTGACGGGGCTTGCTCGCGAGAATAAGCTTGATCCGGTCATAGGACGCGACGCCGAAATGAGCCGCGTGATTCAAATTCTTTCGCGCCGCACCAAGAACAACCCGATTTTAATCGGTGAGGCGGGTGTGGGGAAAACCGCGATTGCCGAAGGCATCGCGCTCCGCATCGCTTCCGGCGACGTGCCCGAGTCCTTGAAAGAAAAGGAGCTTGTCTCGCTTGACCTCGGCGCGCTTATCGCAGCCACAAAGTACCGCGGCGAGTTTGAGCAGCGGCTCAAAAATATTATGAAAGAAATC
>CAYJRG010000103.1:0-2365 GCA_964372585.1 uncultured Candidatus Saccharibacteria bacterium | reverse complement strand
GCAGCATGGTCGTTAAGATATTACTCTTAACAACCTATCGTAGTCAAACAAATACATATATCGGTTTAATTTTGCGACGCCCTTGGTTGTGCCTCGGGCGGGCTCCCTTTCTCTTCTTCTCAAGGGAGACGTATCATCATATAGTTCTTCCGGAGTTACGGACAATTCTACCCATGTTTTCAAAATCGATCTGACTGGGGACGCTGATAACGACACTCCGGGCGAAGCAGTTGTCGGCATAGGAGCTGTTTCGAATGCACCCGCGACTATTACTATCGGGCAAGGATTTCCTGGCATCGTTGCGGGTAATCAAATGACCATCTTGCGGAGCAATCTTACGTTCAGCGCTTCGCCGCTCGGGTTGTCGGTTGGGCGGACTAAAACTCCAACTGATGATCTTGCGCGACTTACATTCACTGCGGATCAGGCGGGGCCGGTTGCGGTGAATAGTGTCAGAGTAACTTTCGCCGGCACGGCTCCGTCCGCCTCTTCCACCTCATTTATCGACGGCGTCAATCTTATCGACGAAGCCGGAAATCAAATGGGTTTTGGAAATGTTTCCATTTCCTGCACTGGCATAAATATTTGCTACAAGATATTCAATCTTCTTGGAGTTGGAACGTCTACTGGGCAGGCTATCTTTCCTGGCGCTCCGCGGACGTGGACATTGAGAGTTGACTCGACACGTACTGCGCCCGGGCAGATAAACGTAGCGCAAACGCTTACAGCAACGGTCAATGCGCTTGGCGATATACGATACACCGATGCGCTTGATGCGGCGGCGGTTTCTGGAATCAGCCTCTCGCCGCGGACCGCTGTTCCGATTCCGCTCAATTCGGTTTCGTATGCGTCCGGCGCTCTCGCGCCAAATTCTCAGGATTAATTCGCCACCATTCTCGAATCTATGAAGGCGTTACTTCAGCAACTGCGAAGTCAGGTTGCCGGGACGCAGTAGGAATGAGCGTTGTTTAGCAAGTCTAGAAATCCCTTCGGGACTAATCCTGTTCTCTAATTTCCGCTGTCTTGGTATACTGTAGGCAATGGTTATTTATTTCGGCGCGGATCACAGGGGGTTTGAGCTTAAGAATCGTCTTCTGGAGTTTTTGAGGAATCAAGGATATCAGACCGCCGATTTTGGCGCGGCGAATCTTGAGCCGGACGACGATTATCCCGCGTACGCCGCGCTTGTGGCGAAAAAAATCAGTCTTGATCCGGAACAAAGTCGAGGGGTGCTCATCTGCGGATCGGGCGTGGGGATGGACATTGCGGCGAATAAATTTTCGAATGTGCGATCGGTGCTCGCGATTTCGCCGGATCAAGTATACGCGGCGCGGAAGGATGACAATGTAAATGTGTTGAGCATTGCGGCGGACTTTGTTAGCGCAGAAGGCGCGGAAAAAATGCTCCAGGTTTTCATGGCGACGCCGTTTTCCGGCGAGCAAAAATATCGGCGGCGACTTGGGCAGATTGAGGAGGTGGAAGATGGAAACATAAAATAAAATCTCAAATCTTAAATCTCAAAACTTGAAGGCAAAAAAGTTTTTATTTTTTAGATTTTATTTTTGAGATGCAAATAATTCCTGCCCTAAATTGTCTTGACGTTGAATCCCTTCGGGAACATATCCGGCGGGCGGCGACGTTTTTGTTGCCGGAATCTTGGATTCATCTCGATGTATCCGACGGTAGGTTTACGTTCACAAGAACGTGGAACGAGCCGGAGCGATGGCGGGAACTTGCGGGGCAATACGGCTGGAAGCTCGAGGCGCATTTGATGACCGAGGAACCGGAAAAAATGGCAACCCGATGGCTCGAGGGCGGCGCGGCTCGGATTATTGTTCACATCGAAACGGTGACGCCGGAGTCGCTGGATCGAATGCGCGCGAAAATTACGGAGGGCGGGGCCGAACTTATGCTGTCCTCAAATCCCGAGACGCCGGCTGAATCGTTCCGGCCCTATGCTCAAGGCATAAAAAACTTTCAGGCGCTTGCCGTGAACCCGGGTCTTTCGGGGCAGAAATTTTTGCCGGTTGTTTTGAAGAAGATACAATTTTTGCGGGAGCTCCGGCCGGATGCTACAATTGAAGTTGACGGCGGGATCAATCTCGAGACGGCTCGGTTGTGCAAATCCGCCGGAGCGGATGCGCTTGTCGCAAGTTCGTATATTTTTGGGTCAGACGATCCGAAAGAGGCGTATCAAGAACTGAAGGCGGTGTAAGGCAACATTGTTATTGAGGGAATTTTATATTAAAATGGTTTACATGAAAATTTACATGAAAAAAAGATCGCTAAAAACAAAAGAATACGCCTTTACGGCGGTGTACGAGCCGGTGCGCGAGGGGGGGTATCAAGTTGTTGTCCCGATGTT
>CAYJRG010000102.1:0-2369 GCA_964372585.1 uncultured Candidatus Saccharibacteria bacterium | reverse complement strand
GCGGGATCTGGAATAAGGATTGCGGACCATGGTCATTCCGTCGTCTCTTTTTCTTCTTTCGCATTCTGCGCATGGCATAGTGGGCCTTGGTTAAGTTTTGGAGTGCTAGAGCAACTATACATAACAGGATTCCTCGGCGTCAAATTCCCAGCGCTGGCGAATCGGTGTAGAATCTAGTTATGACAAAGTTCGAGATCCCAAAGGAAATTGTGGCTATTGTTGCCGGTCTCGAAAAAGCCGGTTTCGATGCGTATCTTGTTGGCGGGTGCGTGCGAGACATGATGCTCGGAGTTGAACCAAAAGACTGGGACGTGGCAACCGAGGCGAAGCCGGAGGAGATTCAAAAGATATTTTCCGACCATGTGTATGAAAACAATTTTGGCACGGTAGGGGTAAAGACGGGTTCAGAAGACGAGCGATTGAAGATAGTTGAAGTCACGACGTTTCGGCTGGAAGGGAAATACACCGACAAGCGTCACCCAGACGAGGTGCGGTTTGCGAAAACGATTGAGGAGGATTTGGGTCGGCGGGATTTTACGGTGAATGCGATGGCATTAAAAATCAAATCTCAAATCTCAAATCTCAAAAATAAGGAGGAAATTAGCGGGTATGAATTTATAGATCCGTACGGGGGACAGCTCGACATAAAAGAGCGGATGATACGAACTGTTGGGGATTCCCTTGCTCGTTTTGACGAAGACGCGCTCCGTCTTATGCGCGCCGTGCGTTTATCTGTGGAACTCGATTTTCAAATCGAACTAAAAACTCGCCGGGCAATCGAGGAGAAAGCGGGCGAGCTTGAGGTGATCGCGAAAGAGCGCATCCGCGAAGAGTTCGTCAAAATCATTGGGAGCCGAAACGCCGCGCGCGGGATCATTCTCCTCGAAGAACTTGGTCTTTTGAGGCATGTCGTGCCCGAACTCCGCGAGGGCGTCGGGGTCGGGCAGAACAAGCACCATATCTACACCGTTTTCGAGCATAATGTTCGCGCGCTCGACTATGCCGCGCGCGAACATTTCCCGCTCGAGGTGCGCATTGCCGCGCTTTTCCACGACCTCGGCAAGCCGAAGACGAAGCGCGGCGACGGGCCCAATTCCACGTTCCACGGCCACGAGATGGTCGGCGCGAAGATGGCGGCGCGGGCGCTCGACCGGCTGAAGTTTTCTCGGGATTTCATCGAACGCGTTGCCCATCTCGTGCGGTATCATATGTTTTATTACAACGTCGGGGAGGTGAGCGACGCGGGCGTCCGGCGGTTTCTCCGGCGCGTGGGGCCTGAGTATGTGCCCGAGCTCATACAGCTGCGCGAGGCGGATCGGATCGGTTCGGGTGTGCCAAAGGCGGTGCCCTACAAACTGCGGCACTTCCTCTTTATGATCGAAAAAGTGAAGCATGACCCGATTTCGCCGAAGATGGTCAAGCTCGGCGGCGAGGACGTGATGGCGCTTTTAAACATCCCACCCGGCCCCCGCGTGGGGCGTATCCTTTCGATTCTTCTTGAGGACGTGCTTGATAATCCGGCTCGGAACACGGAAAAATATCTTGAGGCGAGAACCCGAGAACTTGGAACGTTAAGCGATGCCGAGCTTACAACCCTCGCCGACAAAGCCAAAGAGAAAAAAGAGGAGGTCGAGGAAGGAATTGAAGGCGAGATTAAAGCCCGCCATCGGGTGAGGTGATTTTTCCGCCGAAGGATTGCTGTATGAAAAACCCAGATGCGCATCAGGGGATGTAGATTTTTTGTGCGACCAAAAACAAGAATAGCTCCGCCCAGCGGAGCTATTCTTGTTTTTGGTCGGGACGCCGGGAATCGAACGTCGTCCCGCAAGGCGGGACTTCCACGAACCCATCGGTTCGTGTGCTCCGCCACGGGAAAACTTTCCTTCGACCCCGAGCTCAGGACCGAGGGGCCGTTTTCCCGACCCCTTTCCCGTTCGATTCCCGGCAATGAACTCAAAACAAAAAGGAAAACGCCCCATCGTGGGGCGTTTTCCTTTTTGGGTCGGGACGCCGGGAATCGAACCCGGTCTCTACGCACCCGAAGCGCATGTACTACCGGTATACTACGTCCCGCACACATCCATTTAATCCGAAGTTGGTTTATATGTCCATATCCGCATTTTTAGAAGAGTCAGTTGACGGCACTGGTATTTTCCAGCTATAATCCTCCTCATGTCTACGAGCGATGTAGTGGCAGAGGCAACCCAAGAAGTTTCGGCGTATCCCAGTCCGGCGGCGCAAGAAATGATAGACGCCGGGGTTTTTTACGGCCGCAAGAAAAGCAAGACGCATCCGAAAATGAGGCCGTATGTGCTCACAAATCGGAGCGGCATAGAGATTATTAATCTTGAAAAGACCGCGGAGAGTTT
>CAYJRG010000101.1:0-2393 GCA_964372585.1 uncultured Candidatus Saccharibacteria bacterium | reverse complement strand
TCCCCCGTAAACTAGATTGCACTGCTGCAAATGCCACATGTTTTTGCAACGTCGCACAAGTATTTCTTTGATCATGCCGACGTCGTCGGGCGAATTTTTCCCTCGTATTCTGAATTTTCTGTATTCCGCCTTGTTCGGATAGAAATTTTCTCCGCCCAAGGCGGATCCGCCTCCGGAGGAAAAAACGACCATCGAGCCGACGGCGGATGATCCGCCGATGTTCGAGATGTCGTAGCCCTCGATGCGGATGCCCCGTTCCGAGCCGCGGCTCGGAACGGGGCCGAAAGGAGCGACATTCGGCTCAAGATCGTCGCGCCCGAGAAACGCGACGTCCTGTATGTGCCGGAGAGAAAATATCTGACGGCGGATCCGTTCCGCCTCCTCAAACTCCAGGCGCCTGCTTGCGCTTTGCATGTCGCGCAGAAGGGCGGAGAGGATCTTCTTTTTCTCCCCGCGGAAAAATAGTTTGAGGTGCTTGATGCTTTTTCGATAGGCCCATCGGTCGGTTTCTCCCACACACGTCCCCGGGCAGAGGCCGATCTGGCGCTCAAGACATTCCCGTTTCAGCTTCCCGATTTCGCCGTGCGCATGAGTGTTCCACGGGAAAATGCGGCGCAGAATTTTCATCGCCTCGCGCAAACTGCCCGGCGACGTGAATGGCCCGAACCGCTCCCCCTGCGGCGCATCTTTCCCGCGCACAAGCCGCACGCGCGGGAAATTTTCCTTCGCGATCTCGACGTAGAGAAAACTTTTATCGTCCTTTTCGCGGACGTTGTAAGGCGGCTGGTGCTTTTTGATGAGTTTTGACTCAAGGATCAGCGCCTCGAGCGCGGAATCCGTCTGTCTCACGTCAATTTTTTTTATGTTTTTCACCAGCTGTTCGATCCGGGAGTCATGAGGCCGCGTAAAATAACTCGCCACGCGCCGCCGCAAGTTCCCCGCCTTGCCGACGTAGATGATCTCGCCTGCGGCGTTTTTCATCAATTACCCTCCCGACGTCTGGGGGAGGTTTTAATAAAATGAATCCTCCAACAAGACACATGGCACTCGCATTTTCTGAAAAAGAAACGGCGATCGCGCATGATGCGCGATCGCCGGTTACTTAAGGGATCATCCTCGTCTCACTGCCCCGGAGGATATTTTTTGAGCAGCTTTTTGTACGCCTGCCGGAAATCCCGTTCGTCGCATTTCGAATAGTGGTATTTCTTGCGAGTGTCGCGGGGTTGTCCGGGGAGGTATTGTGCCCTACTAGGAGACCCCTCGCAAATGACTTTGCCCTTGCGAATAACTGGTAGCAGATGGCGAGTTTTCTGCCCGGATACCATATTCAGGATAGCATCCAGGCCCGCCTTCTTTCTGAACCCATCGAGACGCAGTGCATCGTTGTGAGGAGGAACCCTCGTTTCGCATTTGTCACATATTTCCATAATTAGATTTGGTTGATTGTTTCACTACAGCAGAAAACCTTCGGTGCACGAGGGCTTTCTGCCATAGTGAAGAGTTATCAAATTACTGTAATTAAGTTAAGCATAAAGTTTCTTTCCCGTCAATAGCAGGATTTCTTTATACCCCTTATTCGGCCGAATAAGGGGTATAAGGCGCGGATCAATGGTGAAATGAGATCGGGTGGGGTGGCTATGCCTGAGATGCGTGAGATGCGATGGAGGCAATTTTGCCGAACTCTTTGGGATTCAAGCTCGCTCCCCCGACGAGCGCGCCATCAATGTCTTTTTGCATTAAAAATTGTTTCGCGTTTTTGCTTGTGACGGAGCCACCGTACAATACTTTGAGAGTGGAATATTGAGAGTGGAGGGTGGATTTTATGAACGCTGCCATGTCGTTTGAATCTTCCGGCTTGTCCGACGTGCCCGTGCCGATGGCCCAGATGGGTTCGTAGGCGACGATAAGATGGTGGAATGTGGATGGAGCGTGGAGCGTGCGGAGATTTTTTTTGAGTTGGTTTTCGACAAAGCGTTTTGCCGCGGCGGTTCCTTTTGTGCGCACCTCGGCCGCTTCGCCGACGCAGAGGATTGCTTTCAAATTCGCCTCAAGCGCCGCCAAAACCTTTTTGTTCACCATCTCATCCGTCTCGCCGAGCCACTTGCGCCGTTCAGAGTGACCGACGAGGACGTATTCCACACTGAGCTTTTTGAGCATGGATGCCGATATTTCGCCGGTGAACGGCCCCCCGCCGGTCGATGGGTTTTCCCAAAAAACATCCTGCGCGCCGAGTTTTATGCCCGGGCCGATTGTTTTTTTAACTTCCGTAAGATACGGAAACGGCGGGCAGATGACAACTGCAACGTTTTCCGGAACGGAAAAACCTGTCCACGTGGCTAAAGAGGGGATATTGAGTTTCAAGATTGCAACAATAAATTTTTTCATGTTCATGT
>CAYJRG010000100.1:0-2394 GCA_964372585.1 uncultured Candidatus Saccharibacteria bacterium | reverse complement strand
GACATTTGCCTCTGATTCTTTCAAAGAGGGCGCGGAGGTAACTGTCGAAGCATTTAAAGAAGGCGATATTGTCCGAGTCGCCGGCATTTCAAAGGGAAAAGGATTTCAAGGCGTGGTGAAGCGACACGGATTTCACGGCGGCCCTAAAACGCACGGCCAAAAAAATCGACTTCGCGCTCCGGGTTCGATCGGCAACACAACGCCCCAGCGGGTAATCCCCGGGCGGCGCATGGCGGGGCACATGGGCATGGATCGCGTGACGGTTAAAAACCTCGTGATCGCCGCCGTGGACAAAGAAAAAAATGTTTTGATGATTAAAGGTGCCGTTCCCGGAAGTCGGGGCGGCATTTTGGAGATATCAAAAATAAATCAAATATGAAATATCAAATATCAAAAATAACGGGTTTCCCTACACGAAATGATTTCCATAATTTTTCATTTTTGATTTTTAATTTTTAATTTAACCATGAAAACCCACGTTTACAATTTAGAAAATAAGGTAGTAGGCGAAATAGACCTGCCCAAGACGATATTCGGCGTTCCGTGGAAACCAACGCTCGTCGAACAGGTTCTGCGCGCCCAGCTCGCAAACCGCCGGAGGCCCTGGGCGCACGCCAAGGGCCGCGGCGAGGTGCGCGGCGGCGGCAAAAAGCCGTGGCGGCAAAAAGGCACCGGCCGGGCGCGGCACGGGTCAACCCGCTCGCCAATCTGGGTTCACGGAGGCAAGGCGCACGGGCCGAATAAAATGCGGGACTACAGCCAGAAAATCAATAAAAAAATGCGGCGACTTTCAATGTTCTCCGTGCTCTCGAAAAAATTTGCCGACACGGAGGTGAAAGTTTTTGATGCCTTAAAGATTGACGCCCCGAAAACGAAAATACTCTCAAGCCACCTGCGACCGATACTGGGGCTTACAAAAAATCTAAAGAAGTTTGATGTTTTGCTCATCGTCGGCCGAGAAAACAAAAATATCGCGCGAGCGTCCTCGAATCTTCCCAAAGCAATGGCAGTAACGCCGGAATCAATCAACCTCTACGATCTCATAAACCACAAAAATATTTTCATCGAGCGGGACGCGATCGCAACACTCGGGGGCCATTATTACCAAAAAAACGCCGTCTAAACTCACATGAGCAACATTTTTTTAATTAAAAAACCCCTCATCACCGACAAGGCCACGCGCATGGGGAACGAGGGGAAATACGCGTTTGTGGTAGAATCAAGCGCCACAAAACCGGAAATCAAAAAGGCGGTGAAGGCGCTCTACAAAGTTGATGTTACGGGCGTCAACATCACGCGCAAACCGGACAAAACAAAAAGATACCGAAACGTCGCCCGCCGCGAGGCTGGATACAAAAAAGCGGTCGTCACGCTCAAGACAGGGCAAAAGATAGATACGCAGTAAATCAAAGATGGAATATCAAATATCAAAAATAATGAGTTTCGTTACGCGAAACGATTTCCATAATTTTTCATTTTTCTTTTTTCATTTTTAATTTTGCTATGAAAACCTACCGACCCACAACGCCATCGCGCCGGAGCATGACAAACGTTGACTATTCCGGACTTACCAAAGTTCGGCCATATAAGCCCCTCATGATGCGGCTCAAATCAAACGCAGGAAGAAACTCGCAGGGCAGAATCACGGTCCGCCATCAGGGATCCGGAAACAAAAAGCTCTACCGGATGGTTGATTTCAAACAGGCGGAACTGGACAAACCAGCCCGCGTTGAAACAATCGAATACGATCCATACAGAACCGCCTTCATTTCGCGAGTAGTCTACGAAGGGGGAAAACGAAGCTATATTTTGGCGCCGCAGGGAATCGCAGAGGGGAGCACGATCGTCACGGCCCCGGCCGCGCCGCTCAAACTCGGAAACCGGCTTCAGCTCAAAAACATCCCCGTGGGCAGTCAGATTCACAACGCCGAAATGCACCCGGGCAAGGGCGGCCAACTCGCCCGATCCGCCGGCTCCTATGCCGAAGTGCTTGCGAACGCGGAAGGCTACACCGATCTCAAACTCTCATCGGGCGAAATTCGCAGAGTGCCGTGGGAATGTTTTGCCTCGATCGGCCAGATGTCAAACATCGAACACAATCTCGTCGTGATCGGAAAAGCCGGCCGCTCGCGGTGGCTTGGCATCCGACCGACCGTCCGCGGAAAAGTGATGAACCCAGTGGATCACCCATACGGCGGAGGCGAGGGCAGAACACAGCGCGGCACGCGGAAACCAAAAACGCTCTGGGGCAAAATAACCGGAGGCCACAAGACCAGAAACAAGAAAAAACCGTCGGGTACATTCATCGTGTCGCGAAGAACATAATCTAAGATATCCTCAACGAATAACGAATGAAAAGACGAATGTACGAATCAGTTTCCGTATTCGTACATA
>CAYJRG010000099.1:0-2400 GCA_964372585.1 uncultured Candidatus Saccharibacteria bacterium | reverse complement strand
GAAATTAAGAAAAAGACTTCGCCAAACGCTTCGTGATGTGGAAAAAGGCAAGAATATTTCTCCGGTTTTTACAACCGCGGATGGGTTCATGGCCTATCTTAAAGACACATAAGATTGCGAAGTTTAACGTATGCTCATTGCGGGATTTGTCGCACATGCGGTTTTCAAGAAGCAATTTAGAAAATTGAGCGCGCAGGTTCAAAAAGCTTTTAATGATCGGGTGCGCATATTTCTGGAATCTCCCGCGCATCCTCTGCTCAAAAACCATCCCCTTCACGGAGAATGGAAGGGATGTTGGAGTATCAATATTACTGGAGATATAAGAGCCATTTATCACACAAAAGGATCAATCGCCCTTTTTTTGGAGATAGGAATCCATGGTGAGTTGTCTGGATCGTAGAGAAGTAGATTTTTTTGACAGCGCGGGGTCCTCGGCGGTATAGTGCAGAAACTATGCCTGATTTTCTTTTTAGTTCACTTGGGATGCGGCTCACCGTGCCGGAAGCGGTGCGGGAAATCATCGCGTTCATGCGCGCCGACGTGAACCGAAAATACAAGGTGACGATCGGCACCGATTCCGAGCTTCTTTCGGGCGGAACGGCGGATTTTGTGACGGCGGTTGTGGTGCACCGCGTGGGGAACGGGGGGCGGTATTTTTGGCGGCGGATGCCGAAGGAGCGGACGCACAGTCTTCGGGATCGCATCATAAAAGAGGTGCTCATCTCGCTTGATGTGGCGAAAGGCGTTTTGGGCGAGCTCAAAAAATTCGAACTGCCGAAGTTTGATTTCGAGATACATATTGATGTTGGCGAGAACGGCCCGACGCGGCAGTTGATTTCCGACGTGGTCTCGCTCGTGCGGGCAAACAACTTTGAGGCGAAGACAAAGCCCGAAAGCTATGCGGCGACCAACGTTGCCGACCGCCACGTATGATGAGTCATGGGTCAGGGGTCACGAGTCAAGTGTAAAAATGAATCACGGGTCATGGAAGAAAGATTAAAGGGTTATCGTAGTCTAAAAGTTTATCAACAAGCTCATGTCTTGGTAAAAGAAATTTATCGCGTGACTGAACAATTTCCGAAATCGGAGTTGTTTGGCCTCGTTTCACAGATGAGGCGAAGCGTGGTTTCGGTAGTTGCAAACACCATAGAAGGATATTCGCGCGGAAGTAAAAAAGAGCTAAAGCAGTTTTTATTTATTGCGAACGGCTCGCTCGTGGAATTAGAGTATTATCTCGAGCTTGTTCGGGACCTAAAATATATTTCCGAGGTGGAGTATTTTAACTTGGACAGGCAACGTATCGCAGTTGGTTCTCTTCTCGGCGGTTTTATCCGACATCTCAAAAACAAAACAACATAGTCTTACTTGATTCCTGACCCATGACCCATGACACGTTGGTATTCGACATCGAAACCCAAAACTTTTTCACCGATCCTGGAGTGGGGCGGGATAATTTCGACGCGCTTAAAATTTCCGTGGTCGGAGTGTATTCGTACGCAACTGGCGAGTACCGGTGTTTTGAGGAGTCGGAGATTGCCGAGGCGGCCGACGTGTTTCGCGGCGCAAGCCGGCTCGTCGGGTTCAGCATGAACCGCTACGACGTTCCCGTGCTCAATTCATATTTTCAGCGGCTTGGCGCCTCGTCGCTCAATTTGTGGCACAAGGATCGGCTGGATTTGCTCGAAGAGATCGAGGCCTTGACAGGCGAGCGGGTGAGTTTGAGCCGGCTCGCGGAAGCGAATCTCGGATCAAAAAAAGACATGCACGGCTCGCAAGCGCCCGCGCTCTATAAGGAGGGAAAGATCGCGGAGCTCAAGGAGTATTGCCTGAAGGACGTGCGGATCACGAAAGAAATATACGACATGTATTTGAAAGACAGCGCGCTCCTTGTGCCTAGCAAAAAAACCGGTGTCGTAGAGAAAATTGCGTTTGCGCGGAAACACGCGAGGTTGTTTTAGGGATTTTAGGAAAATTTGACAAAATACCATAGACCATGGTATCATACCAGCACGTTCTTTGACACCATATTCTATCTGCTTTTTCGCCTCGGCGCATGGGGTATCAACAGCTTTTTCTTCATTGTTGGTTCCTCTCGCGCCGCGGCGAAAATAACCCGCGGTTGCGTAAAGCCATGGCTCTTGCGTGGTGCAAGGGAGATGGTGAAGCGTAGATTCACAGAAAAAAGTAACGTTATGAGTAAAGCCATTATTACAGAGGGTCAAGCTCGAAGTCTGATCGCATCGCTTGCGGTTGACACTCCGTGGGCCGACATCGAAGTCGATATCCAGCCCTTCATCGAACTCCCGCCGGTGGAACGCGGCAGAGCATTCGCCGACTTCATCAGGAACGGCTTCCGCACGCAGGTCGCCGACTTCTTCCGCGACACCGGCGAACTCACAA
>CAYJRG010000098.1:0-2443 GCA_964372585.1 uncultured Candidatus Saccharibacteria bacterium | reverse complement strand
TGGATTGCTTCGCTTCGCTCGCAATGACAGAGGGGATTGGATTGCCGCGTCGCCCTTCGACAGGCTCAGGGCGTCCTGAGTAATGACCGAAGGACGCGGACTCCCTGCCTGCCGACAGACAGGCTCGCAATGACGGAAAAAAAAGATGACTCCTGACCCGTGACTCTTGACTCATGACCCCGCGAGGCCGAGTATCTCTCGCGCGATGACTTCGCTTGCGTCGGGTTTGAAGAATGCGCGGGCCGCAGCGGACATTTTTTGCGTCGCCTCCGCGTGGTTTAGTAACGACCGGATTTGGTTAATAAACACGGCTGGCAGGAGGTTGCTTTCTTCGATCGTAACCGCCGCGCCGGTTTTTGAAAATTCGTAGGCGTTGGCTCGCTGGTGGTCGTTCGCGGATTCCTCGAGCGGTATCAGTATGGACGGTTTTCCGAACGCCGCTATTTCGCTGATCGTGCCGCTCCCCGCGCGGGAGACGACGAGGTCGGCGGCCGCGAGGGCGGTTTTATAGTCGTCGCCGAAATAGGGCGCTGGAAAATAGATTTTCTTTTCTCCGGCGCGCGGCGCGAGGCCTCCGAGCGCCGCGCGGGAGAGCATTTCGATTTGAACATAATTGCCGACTCCGGTTTGGTGGAGAATTTGGGTTTCTTTAATGATGGCGGGGAGATTGGTTACGATAAATTCATTGATCCGCTGAGATCCTTGTGATCCGCCCACAATGAGCGTGAGCGGTTTCTGCGGATCGAAGCCGATGGTTTCTTTTGCCGATGCTTGTGCCGGAAGATTTTGAAGCAGATTGCTTCGCACCGGAGTTCCTGTGAGCGCGGTTTTTTTTGTGTCAAAATAGTCGAGTGCTTTCTCGAAGCTGACGGCGATCCGCGCGGCGAAGCGGGCCGAAATTTTATTCGTAAGCCCGGGCGTGGCGTCGGACTCGTGAATGATGATTGGTATCCGGTAGAACCATCCGGCGAGGATGACGGGGAGCGCCCCCGTTCCGCCTTTTGAAAAGATCGCGTCCGGCATCATAAAAAAAATTTTGATGAGCGCTTCGACGAGACCGATTGCGAATTTCGGCACGTCGAGGAGATTTTGAATGGAGCCGTAGCGGCGGAATTTTGCCGAGACGATTCCTCTGACTTTGATTCCCGCGGGCTTCAGCGCCTCCGCGTATTCGTCTTTCGGGCCGAGGTATGAAAGCGAGGCGGTTGCGCCTTTCTCCGCGGCAATTTTTTGTAGCGCTTCGGCGACGGCAAGAAACGGATAGACGTGTCCCCCGCTTCCTCCGCCGGTGAGGAGAATTTTTATGTTAGGCATATTTCGAGATGTTTAAAGAAATCCCCGCCATCGTAAGGAACACCGCAAGCGCCGTGCCGCCGTAGCTGATAAAAGGGAGCGGCACGCCGGTCAAAGGCAGGAGGCCCGAGATGGATGCCATATTGACGAGCGATTGGAACGCGATGATCGCGCCGAAGCCGGCGAGGAGAAGCCGCCCGAACCGATCGCGCATTTTTTGGGCAAGGTAAAGCATGCGGAAACTGAGCACGGCGAAGAGGACGACGAGTAGCCCCGAGCCGATGAACCCGAGCTCTTGGGAGATGATCGCGAAGATTGAATCGTCAATCGAGGCGGGGAGAAAATTCAATTTTGCCGAGGACTGGCCGTATCCCTGCCCCATGAGTCCGCCAGACCCGATTGCAATTTGGGCTTGGTTCACTTGATAATTTTTGCCGGAAAGGTCTTCGGTTTTATTCAAAAATCCGAGGATCCGCGCTTTGCGGTATGGCGTGGCTTGAATAAGAATGCCAACCCCGATTGCCGCGGCGAGGATGATCAGAAGCGCGTAGCGAAGTTTCGCGCCGTCCAGAAAATAAACCACAAGGCCCGCTCCTAAGAGAATTGCCACCGTGCTCGTCGCGGGCTGGAGGAAGAGGAGAAGCGCGACGAGCCCCGAGATCAAGGCGAACGGCAGGAATCCCTCAAAAAAGCTTGTGGTCCGTTTGATCTTTTTGTTGCCAAGCCATGCGGCGAGGTAGATAATGAACGCAAGCTTTAGGATTTCCGCGGGCTGGAATGTGAGCGGCCCGATTTTTATCCACCGAGTGGCGTTTCCGACTTGGACCCCGAGCGGCGTAAAAACCAAGATGAGCGCGATAAGATTTATGATGAGCAAGGGCACCGCGATTTTTTTCCAGAACTGATAGCGCAGAACATATCCCGCGCAAAAACCAACAAGGCCGAGCGAGAGGCCGAAATAGATTTGGTGTTTTAGATAATAGTAGCTGTCGTTGAAGCGCACCTTTCCGAGCTCCGATGATGCGCTCGCAAGCATGGCGAGTCCGAAGACGGTGAGCATGATGACCACGGCAAAGAGAATGTGGTCTGGCTGATGTCCGTCTTTTCGCAGCCGTCCGATCATGGTTTAGAACCCATCTCAAAAATACCC
>CAYJRG010000097.1:0-2457 GCA_964372585.1 uncultured Candidatus Saccharibacteria bacterium | reverse complement strand
AGTGTCGGTCTTGAGGCGATTCGTTCATTTCGTCGAACCGCAATAAACGGACTCAAACGCAATGGCAGCCTGCTTATTATTGGTGGCTCCGGCGACAGATTTTATGACGCGATGGGAGATACTTACGAAGAAATTGAAAAACAAAGGATAAAAAAGAAAATACACAAAAAACTTCTTGCGTTTGCTTCAGAGAAAGAAAAATTCCAGAAAGACACTCATAGGTTGTATACCGATTTTCGCTATTTTTCTTCCGAGCACCCTACGATGTCGAGTATTAACATCTTTGGAGATAATGTTGGAATAATCATTTGGGCAACCGAGCCGATACTTATCCACATCAAAAGTCCCGAAGTCGCAACTTCGTACCGTCATTATTTTGACGAGCTATGGCGCGCCGCTTCGCAGTAATTTAGACTTGCCGCCGCCTCGCGCGGCGAGCGGTTCTGTGCTACAATAAAATGCCCCAGAAGGCAGATTTTATTATTCAATGGCAAACAATGGCAAAAAAACCAGCTAAAACTCCAGCCAAAAAAGAAAAGAAAGCGATCCAGATTCCGGCAAAAACCGGCCAGCCGTCTTACGAGGCGAAAGACATTTACGTCCTTGAGGGGCTTGAGCCGGTGCGGAAGCGCCCGGGCATGTACATCGGAACGACGGACGTTGACGGACTGCACCACCTGATTTGGGAGGTCGCCGACAATTCTTTGACCTACGATACCCCTGTTCTTATCGAGAAGGAGGGACACGCCGCTTTGAGAAAAATTGGCGAGGTGGTAGACGAGGCCATCCTAGCGCATCCAGAAAAAGTCTCGCGGGGAGAGACGATGGAAGCGCTCCGCGGCGGAGAAACGATCAAGACCTTGAGCTTCGACCCGCGCACCTTGAAACTTTCATGGACTCCTGTTTCGAGCCTCATTCGCCACCGCGTCAACAGCGACATCTTCGAGGTGACGCTTCAGAATAATCGTAAGATTCAGATCACGCCGTATCACTCGCTTTTTACTCTCCGAGAGGGCGAAGTGGCGCCGATTCGAGGAGATGAGCTTGCGGTCGGAAGCTCCGTGGTTGTGCCCAAGAATTTTCCGGAACCGAAGCGCGTCATCGCCAAGATAAACCTTATTGATGCCTTTCTCAAGCTTCCAAAAGAACAAACATCGTCGATCAATCTCTATGGCGTGAAGTCCATTCTCACTGACGACTGCAAGCCGTTCGTGAAAAAATATTGCGAGTGCCGCGCGGGGGCGCCGGTTCACTGGTCAAACGTGTTCCACGACTTCAAGCGGTATGATTATCTTCCTTTGAACGTTTTACGCGTTTTTCCGGAAGTGATCCGGGCACGTTTCTTTGATTGCCAGATCGGCAACAAGCGGAACGATGGCTTCAAACTGCTCGCTGCGCTTCCGGTCGGCGGGGACCTTCTGGAGCTTTTGGGGCTCTACACCGCCGAAGGAACGACGCTCCTCGGAAAAACAAACCGCGTGGTGTGGAGTTTCGGCACGCACGAAACCGAGCTGATCCGCTATGCCGCGCGTCTCATAAAAAACGTTTTTGGATACGAGGCCAATCCTCACTATGCGCATGAAACCGCGACGACCATCCAGATTGACTCGCCGCTCGCGGCGCTTCTTTTTAACAACATCTTGGGCGCAGGGCGCACGAGCCACGAAAAGCGGGTTCCCCAGCTTGTGTTTAACGTGCCAGTTAAGCTCCGCGAGCGGTACCTCATCGCGTATCTCGCCGGCGACGGATATCCGTCGAAAGTTTTCGCGCAGCATCTCACCCGCTCGTCGGCGCCGGGCGCCGACGAGCGGGCAAAATTCAGCGCGGTTTCGGCAAGCGCAGAACTCGTCGAAGGGTTGAGCTACTTGTTATTCACGCTTGGAAAGACGTTTTCAGTCGGCACGATGCAAAAAGGAAGTCCCGGCCGCGCCATGTCGGTCGCGTATCGCGGGAAGGTGAGGCAGGCCGTCATATCCAAGGAGACGCACGCTTTTCGCCTCGATTTTTATTGGAATTCAAATTCCTCCTACCTCGCGCGCCTGCCGGTCGAGGATTCAATCTCCGGCATTTCGTGGAAACGGCCGTACTCATTCAGCTTAAACGCGCGCGGCGGCGTGACGCGCGAGAAAGCCGCGACACTGCTTGCCGCGGAACGCATTGCGGTGTACCCGGGCATCTCGCGTTTTTTGGAGTCCGATCTCGGCATTCTCAAGGTAGTGGAGGTTAAAAAGATTCGCTACGACCGCCCGTGGGTGTACGACTTTTCAGTCCCGCGCGGAGAAAACTTCGTCGGAGGAAGCGCGCCGATTGCGGTTCATAACTCAATCGACGAAGCGATGGGGGGGCACGCGAAAAACATCACCATCGAACTTCTGCCGAAAAATCAGGTCGCGGTAACAGACGACGGCAGAGGCATTCCGGTGGACATCCACCCACAGACAAAGGTCTCCGCGCTCG
>CAYJRG010000096.1:0-2582 GCA_964372585.1 uncultured Candidatus Saccharibacteria bacterium | reverse complement strand
GTTTATCCGCGTCCCGATCTGCGTAAATCCGCGCCGCGTCCGCGCCTGTCCGCGTGCGTTCTGCGGCTGTCTGCGTCTTTTCCGCCTGGCGAAAAAGATTGGTAAACACCCACGCGTCGAAGTTGCTCCAGAAGTCGTTGAAAAGCCGGTGCGCCTCATTGCGATATTCGACGAGCGGGTCTTTTTGGCCGTACGCCCGAAGCCCAACCGAACCGGAGAGCGCCTCAAGTTCTTCAAGGTGCGTCACCCACAGCATGTCAAGAATACTGATGAGCCGGTTAATGGTCTGTTCGTCTGCGGCGATACGCGCACTTTGTTCTTTAAGCAGGAAAACAAAATCTTCTTCATGACTCATGACCCTTGACTCCTGACCCTTCTCCAGAATCCCAACGTCCGCAAACATTTTCTTCAGTTCGGCGAATTTCTCGGGTGAAATTTCTCCAGTCCCGGCCTCCGCATGCGCGGCGAGGGCATCAAAATGCCGCTCCGCCGATTCAAAAATCGTCGCCCCGAGTTTTTCTTTCTCGAGCGTGGTGAGAATTTCAAACCTGCGCCGATACACCCCCATGCGCTGTTTGTTCAGCACATCGTCGTACTCAAGCAGGTGCTTGCGCATGTCAAAATTCGCGCCTTCCACCTTCGCCTGAGCCTGCCCCACGATTTTCGACATCATCCCCACCTCAATCGGCTGATCCTCGGGCACATTGAACCGCTCCATGATGTTTTTGAGTTTGTCGCCGCCGAAAATGCGAAGGAGATCATCTTCCGCCGAAAGGAAAAACCGCGACGAGCCCGGGTCTCCCTGCCGCCCCGAGCGACCGCGGAGCTGGTTGTCAATGCGGCGCGCTTCGTGCCGCTCCGTGCCGATCACGTGCAAACCGCCAACGTCGCGCACTTTTTTCGCCGCCTCGGGCGTTGGCGGGTTGCCGCCTAGAATTATGTCCACGCCGCGGCCGGCCATGTTTGTTGCCACCGTAACGCCGCCAAACTTTCCCGCCTGTGCAATAATCGAACCTTCGCGCTCGTTGTTTTTTGCGTTCAAAACTTCGTGTGGAACGCCGGCTTTTTTGAGCATCGCTGAGAGCAGTTCGTTTTTCTCGATCGAAGTTGTGCCGAGGAGCACCGGCTGACCGGCCCTGTGCCGCTCCGCCACTTCGGCAACGACCGCGCGCCATTTCGCCTCGGCGGTTTTATAAATCACGTCCTCAGCGTCTTTTCTTACAACGGGCTTATTCGTCGGAATCGTGATCACCTCAAGCTTGTAGACTTTATGAAATTCCTCAGCCGAGGTCTGCGCGGTGCCGGTCATGCCGGAAATTTTTTTGTAGAGCCGGAAATAATTTTGTATCGAAACTTTCGCGTACGTCCTCGACTCTTCTTTCACAAGCACGCCCTCCTTCGCCTCGATCGCCTGATGAAGCCCGCCTTGATACCGCCGACCAAAAAGCAACCGCCCCGTGAACTCGTCCACGATTACCACCTCGCCGTTTTTGACCACATACTCTTTGTCGCGGTGAAAAAGCGCCTGGGCCTTCAAACTTTCCTCGAGAAAATGCACGAGCCGCAGATGCTCCGGCGCGTAGAGATTCTGGACGCCGACGATTTTTTCAACCTTCCCGATGCCCTTCTCGGTAATGCTGACCACTTTGAGCTTTTCGTCCACAATGTAGTCCTCGACAGGCGTAAGATTCTTCGCCACCCGCGCGAACGCTTTATAGAACCCGCTCGACTCCGCATCCGGCGCGGCGATGATTAAGGGCGTGCGCGACTCGTCAATCAAAATGCTGTCCACCTCGTCAATGATCGCGAAGTGGTGTTCCTTTTGCGCGCGATCTTCAAGCCGATACGCGAGGTTGTCGCGGAGATAATCAAACCCAAACTCGTGGTTCGTGCCGTAGGTGATGTCGGCGCGGTAGGCCTCTCGCCGCGAGACGGGCCGCAAAAATTCCTGCTGAACTAAAAACGCTCCCGTCGTATCCCGCTCTTTGTCTATAAGTTTTTCTGCCCCCTCAGGAATTTTCCAATCAGGGTCGTACATAAACGCCGCGCTTGGCACAAGACAGCTTACGCTAATTCCCAACACGCGATACACCTGCCCCATCCAAACCACATCGCGCCGCGCGAGGTATTCGTTCACTGTTACCACGTGCACCCCCGTGCCCGCAAGCGCGTTCAAATATGCCGGCGCAACCGCCGCGAGCGTTTTCCCCTCGCCGGTAGACATCTCCGCCACCGCGCCTCTATGAAGCACCATCCCGCCCACAAGCTGAACGTCATATGGACGTTGGCCGAGCGTCCGCCAAGCCGCCTCCCGCGCCAAAGCAAACGCGCGCGGCAGAGCTTCTTCGAGCGCGCGTTCCGCGTCCGCGGCGTCTGCGCCGCGGACGCGTTCCTTCAGTTTCCCACTCTCAACTACAAGCTCTTCGTCGGAAAGCTTCTGTATTTCCGGCTCGAGCGCATTGATTTCAACCACCCGCTCGCGAAACGCGGCAAGAGGATCGCCCGTAAATAATTTTTTGAATACCTCAAGCATAGAGATGTATAAAGTTTTGAGTCCCGCTCCGTTCGGAAACTTTCCACGA
>CAYJRG010000095.1:0-2589 GCA_964372585.1 uncultured Candidatus Saccharibacteria bacterium | reverse complement strand
TTGACTGGTCCGCCGCCCATAGGTAGATCAAAAATTAAAAATCAAAGATTAAAAAATTTAATACTATTATGATAAGCCACCTCATAAAAAAGGTCAAATTCTGCCATTTTTGATATTTGATATTTTATTTTTGATTTTTTTAAGAAAGGTCAACCGATGAACCGGAGAAAGCCCAATTTCTTTAATTGCCGCAACATGCCGCTTCGTTCCATACCCTTTGTGAAATTCGAATCCGTAGCCGGGCAGTTTTTTTGACATCCGCTTCATTCCGCGATCTCGCGTAACCTTCGCAATAATCGAAGCGATCTTGACTGCGATTATTTTTTCATCACCTCGAATGATGGTCTTTGCGTGTGGGTGGTTTCTGTTTCTAATACGTTCACCCACATACAGTCCCCCGTCGAGCATAATCCTACATTGTAAGAGATTGATCTTAAACCGCGCCCGGAGTCGGCGGAGGGCGCGGCCCGCGCCGCGGTTCGCGGCGCGGGAAATGTTTATCCCGTCAATCACCCGCGGAGAAACGCGCGCCACCGCGAAGCGCACCGCTTTGTGCGCGGCGAAATACGCAAACCACCGCTCGCGCTGGGACGCGGAAAGTTTTTTTGAATCGCGCAGTTTTCCCAGCTTTAAGTTTTCAGTTTTCAGTTTTAAGTTTTTTGGCACACACACCGCCCCGACCACCACCGGCCCCGCAAGCGCGCCCCGCCCGACCTCATCTAATCCGATAACAAATTTTGTTTCGGGCGAGGCTCGCCCCCTTGGAGCGGCCCGCCCCACGTCAGCAATCCCGATCGCATGGCGCAGGGGTTTAGTGTATCTCGGCGGCGGATGTGAGGGGATGCCCGACTTCTTTTGCTCTATAAACCAAGGCTCGAGCTCTTTGATACAACTTCACCCAGCCCCAACGTAATCCGCTGGTGCAAGCCCGTGGAGCTGGGTTCATAGGGAAGAAAGCCGAAACGAAAGGAAAACAGTATGCCAGACGACGCGTTGCAACAAACGAGAGGCAGGCCGCCTCCCGAACCGCTCAAACAGGGACCGCTCAAAACGCGTGTCAAAGACGCGTTTGAAGCGACCACCGGAATGGGATTTTTAAGTATCCGGGACGACACCAAGATCGAAAAAACCCATCTCCGGCCCATCCTCGATTGGTTGTCGAAGAGCACTGGACGACGGATATGGCTTCCAGAACAGGCGCCTTCCACCATTCTCACCCTTACAAGCTACATCTACAAGAATCAAGCTCAATTCGAGCCCTTACCAGAAGAACAACAGATGCCAAACGACTAACTCCCAGACGCACGGAAGCACTATGAAAACCCAAAACAAATCCGCGGCCGGACAAAAACAAACGACCGCGGATTTTTATTTTTTGAAAAAAGCAACCACCCCCGCGCGGCGAGTACGCCGCGCGGAGCGGTCCATTCTGAAAAAGTTAATTCTATCTATCTATCTGCCTGCCTACCGGCAGGCAGGCGATGTTCGAATAATGTTAATCAGTTCCTCGCTCTAAAATTCGAATTACACCTAGTACCCATTCACCTCTTAATTTATCCTTCATTATTTCAATTTCTTCAAGTTTAAACCACCGAGCATCAAGAATTTCTTTTTTTGGATATTTTAGCTCTCCGCCAATGATACGTGCCTCAAAAGCATGTTGTACGGGCCTATCAATAACATCTTGAAATATATCTAACTTTCGGATCAATTCCACGTCATACCCACTTTCCTCTTTCGCCTCGCGTATAGCCGCCTCTTCAATTGTTTCTCCTTCGTCTACTTTACCCGCAGGAAAATTCCAAAGACCAAATGCCCTAGGCCCGGCTTCTTGGACAAGGAGATATTTGCCGTCTTTTTTGATTACTACACCACTAACCACAAAAACTTTTGCTATCTGTTTTTCCATGATTCATGATTAAAGCATATAATCGACCGATATGAAAACAAATACCCTAGTGCACAGGCGCGGGCGATGTTCGAATGATGCTAAGTAGTACGCCCACTTAACGCGAGTTTCCAGTAAAAGATGCCTATAATTACCAACGGAATGGCTGTCCAAAGTCCAGGATAGTATGTTTGACTTGAGATGGCATGGATAATATGATCAACCTCAAATAAAAGTATCGCGCCGAAAATAACTCTCAACCAGGGGCGGCGAAAAGAAAGGAAAGCCGGAAGAATCAGTAGAAGTCCTAGTAATATTTGTACTACGATAAACAAAATTTCTGGGCGTAGAGCAAGTCGGTTTGCAAAAAGAATCATTAAGGGATCCCTATAGAGAAACCCTGTACGGTATTCCTCAAGGCCATGCATTATAAAAAAAGGTATTGAAATAAACCATAGGGAGCGCATATGAAAGTGTTAACAGAAGATATCTTCTTATAGTAGCATGCTCACTTTTACAAAAATCTTGGTGTGTCTATTGTACCAAGTTAGAACCTATTTCCAAAACAAATGATGTGCCACGCGCGCCTGCCCGCCTCTGGAGGGGAGCGCGTGGTGGCTTGAAACTAAATCGTACGCTCCACGAAAGCCCCGCCACATCACGGATATTTTTTTGCTAAAAAATTCCGCGACCCCGACTCG
>CAYJRG010000094.1:0-2593 GCA_964372585.1 uncultured Candidatus Saccharibacteria bacterium | reverse complement strand
TGGGCATGAAGTTATGCACATACCACGCTTGATTGCATTTCGTAATTCAAGGTATCGTATTAAAACGAGTCGGAATAGATCATGCTGCTTTCAGGGACTTTCTGTTTGATGATGAGCCGCAGGACGCCGCGCGAGACGTCCGGCACGGGACGGGTATAGACCCTGCCGTTGCGCTTGAGAAGCCCGAAAACAGCCACTTTCCCAGCTACACCCCTGCCTCGATCGCCTTTGCGATGTCCGCCGAAGTACGACTCGTCAATCTCAACTTCTCCGGAGAGCGGGGTCTCGTGTTCGCATTTCCGGACGATAGCGGTACGGATGATGTCATAAACACGTTCAGCGCTGTGGCGGTGAATGCCGAGCTCGCGCGCGGCGCGAATCGCGGGGATCTCCAGCGGGTTGACTCCAAAGGGAATTCAAGTATTATAAATCCTAGTAGTTCAGTAACAATTCCAAAATCCTAAACGTGAGTCCCTTGCGAGAGCAGGGGATTGGGCTCATGTGTTTCGCCAATTGGCGGAAAGGATGGTTCCTGCGTGGGTGGCTTGCATTGAGCCAGTCGAAGTGGGAATCCGGCTTCCTCCGTAATCATAGGATGACCGATGTCAATTTTTTGGAGTCGGTGAAAGAAAAAAGTAAGGTGGCACCGCGGCGTTTTAGAACCCCGCCCTTATGACACAATCTGTATTGTGTGATGAGGGCGGGTTTTTTGTTATTTTCGCCGAGGGCGAAAATAATCCCGAGTTTATCGAGGGATTACCCCGAAAACGCCCGCACGCTCTTTGAGAAAGGAATACTATGGAAAAATTCTCCTTTGAAGAACCCGACCCCCCGAAGATTAAACCGATGATTTTTACTTGCAGAAAATGCAGTGTCAGAACCAGCGGAATAATTAATGACATCGCATCGCACAGGCGATTCTGCCCCGCGTGCAGTTCGCCGCTCATTGTCTGCTCCAATGACGGATGCAATCAACTCACATCCGCAACTGCAACCGGCGCAGACGTGGTCTGCGACTCATGCCGCCAAACCGTAACCGAAACAGCCCTACTGGTAAACAAGTACTATCAGCGTCTGGTTCACAACCAAGTGATCATGGCGTAACAACGGCAAGTCATCTCACGCCGCGGAGTCCCCAGATTCCGCGGGTTTTTCTTTTGTTTTTATTTTTGAACCACACGGAGAAACTCTGGCTCGCTGATGCTTCCTCTTTGCATAAAATCCTTGAATGCTTGTTTACTTGCGGGTCTTTTACATCTTTGGAGGTACGTGTTAACTTTTTTTATATCTACCCAGAATGGTCTCACATTTTTTTCCGGTTTCCAGTTTCTCACGCGCCCCATAATTTTTCCTTCAAAAACAAAACGAATTGCACTATTGAGTTTTTTCATTTTATGAATCACGTGATACACGCCAACTAAACCAGTCAACTTTACTTTGTAGCCTGTTTCTTCAGCCGTTTCTCTGATGGCCGCTTCGGGTATGGATTCATTCGGTTCAACGTTCCCAACCGGTTCGCTGTAACTGTAAAAGATACGCCCTTCCTTCTTCTTGCTGTTTGAAATTATTTCTTCTACGAAAAGTATTTTACCCCTGTTTTTTACAATGACGGACGCCGAAAGGTGTACATCATATCGACTAACTCTTTTCATTTTTTTATTCATTATATCATGCGTCATAATTATTAACTCCCATTTTGCTATACTTAAAGAATTGAAGAGATGATCTCACGCGAAACAATCCAAAAAATACTTGAAGTAAGTACAAACTCATCAGGACCAAAACGATTTTATGAATACCGAAATCGAAGCGAAATTTCTTGATATTAACCCTGTTGAATTCCGAAAGCGGCTTGAACGCGCGGGCGCGAATCTTATTTTCCCCGAGCGTTTTATGAGGAGGAAAAATTTTGATTTTTCCGACAAGCGACTTGAAAAAATAGGCGGCTGGGTGCGCGTGCGCGATGAAGGCGAGAAAATTACGCTTGCATACAAACAGCTCGTCAGCAGAACCGCAGAGGGAATGAAGGAAATTGAAACAGAAGTGAAAAGTTTTGATGATGCGTGCAATATTCTCTTGGCAATAGGGATGAAGGTGAAATCGTATCAGGAAACGAAGCGGGAAGCGTGGGAGTATAACGGCATAGAAATTGCTATCGACACGTGGCCGTGGGTTCCGACATTCGCCGAGTTTGAAGGACCAAGCGAAGAATCAATAACAAAAGCGGCAGTAGATCTCGGACTGAATTGGAAAACTGCACTACATGGGAGTGTGGAGCCAATTTACCAAATACACTACGCCGTAACCCAAGACGAAATAAATAGTTGGCAAGAAATTACCTTCGTCCCCGTTCCCGAATGGCTGAAAGCAAAGCGGAAGTAGGGATGTATCTTTTATCGCGATTGACGGCGTTGATGTATTTATTATGATAACCGCGATGGGATACTGGGGTCAGGTCATTTTATATGAAAACTCGTTTAATAATTCTGGCGGCGGGGAACGGCAGGCGGATGGCGTCCGAGGTGCCGAAGGTTTTGATACCCGTCGGGACGATTCCGAAGATCGGGCAACAATTAGACGCGGTGAAAAAGTC
>CAYJRG010000093.1:1619-2617 GCA_964372585.1 uncultured Candidatus Saccharibacteria bacterium | reverse complement strand
GGTCGAGGTTCGGCGCCACGCTTCGCTTGAGCTACTACGACGCCGCGGACATCAAAAAAATCATCGCGCGGTCGGCGAAAATTTTGGGAATGCGGATCACTCCCGAGGCGGTGGAGATTGTGGCAAAGGCGTCCCGCGGAACGCCGCGCGTTGCAAACCGGCTTCTCCGTCGGACGCGCGACTACGGCGCGGTGGACGAGAGCCCCGTCATTGACGAACGCGTGGCGAAAAAAACGCTCGAGATGCTCGAGGTTGACTCGATGGGCCTCGAGCCGCAGGACAGAAAGCTTCTCGAGATCATCGTCAAAAAATTCAACGGCGGCCCGGTGGGCATCAACACCCTCTCGGCCGCGCTCTCTGAAGAAAAAGGTGTGATTGAAGACATTTACGAGCCATACCTCATGACGCTCGGATTTCTCCAGCGCTCTCCTGCGGGCCGCATCGTCCTCCCGCCCGCGTATGAGCATCTGGGGCTGAACCGCGAGAACCGGTTGCTGTAGGAGTGTTGCTCATTCCCAAAGTTCAGAACGAGTTCTTGACCTTCCCGCACCTTCTTGGTAAATTTCAACAATGATCAACATCACACTTCAACGAGAAAGAGTGGAAAAACAAAAAGGAGTGGTTGTTTTGCCGATCGCCGAGTATCAAAAACTCGTGAAGCGGGCGGTGCCGGAATATTATTTGAGCGGTTCAGCCGCCCGGAAGCTCGATACGCTCGTGGTGAGCGGCCTTAAAGAGTTCGCGGCTGGCAAGACGAAAAGAATAAAATCTTTGGCAGATTTGGTCTGACGCGATGGCCATTACTGAGATTCAAACGACGAGAAAGTTTGAGCGGCAATATAAAAGGTTGCCGCAACTTGTAAAGACGAAGGCAAAAGAAGGTGAGCATATTTTTCGGCAGAACCCCTTTGATTCTCGACTTGCAACCCACAAGCTCCATGGGAAAGAGAAGAATGTTTAGGCATTTTCAGTTAGTCATTCCTATCGGATTAAATTTA
>CAYJRG010000093.1:0-1609 GCA_964372585.1 uncultured Candidatus Saccharibacteria bacterium | reverse complement strand
AAATTTATCTTTCTTGCGAAAGGGGTAGTTTTGATTTTAGAGATCGGCACTCATGAAATTTATAATTAACTTAACGCGCTTGACCCTTGACCCGTGACTCATGACTCGCAACACATGATCCTCATCAATGAATGGCTCGCAAATCCGGCGGGGTCGGACGCCGCGGGCGAGTGGATGGAACTGTGGAATAGCGGGAACGCATCCGTGCGCCTAGATAGCTGGAGCGTGGGTGTTTCGTCCGGGAAAAAGTTTAGTTTGTCGGGAAAAGAAATTCCGGCCGGCGGGTTTTTGGTGGTGAGGCGCGCCGAGAGCAAGCTCACCCTAAAAAACACCGACGAGGCGGTTTCTCTCTACGACGCGAATGGAGTCCGCGTTGGTCAGTCGGCGTTTCTCGGCTCCGCGCCCGAAGGAAAAAGCTGGAGCCGGTTGCCGGGCGGCCAGTCTGGGTTTTCGTTCGCCGCGCCGACGCCCGGCGCGAAAAACACGACCGCGGGAGCCGTGTCCATGATTGAAGAACGTTTGCCTCACGGGGGCATCGCCGGCGGAGCCGTGGAGCAGGGCAACGTGTGGCTCATGGCCGCCGCTTCCGCGCTCGCGATTTCCGCACTCATATTTTTTGCCGTAAAAAACAATGCATACTTTTCGGAGCTCTTCTTCGAGGGAAACTAGGGCGCTCGGCGAGCGGCTCGCCGAGCGAATCCTCTGTGTCATTCCCGCGAAAGCGGGAATCCAGAAAAGAAATTCTAGATTCCCGATCAAGTCGAGAATGACAGAAGTGAATCACCGAGGCGCCTTGGTCATCGCCCTTGCGGGGGACTTGGGCGCCGGAAAAACAACCTTCGTGCAAGGGTTTTTCCGCGGCCTCGGCATCAAAAAACGCGCGACAAGCCCGACGTTTATCATTTTCCGGCGATTCGCCATCCGCCGGAAACGAGTCATGGGTCAGGAGTCAGGGGTCATGAATGTTTACCACGTTGATGCGTATAGAATAAAAGATCCGCAGGAACTCGCCGCGCTCGGGTTCGGCGAAATTCTCTCAAACCCAAAAAACATCGTCCTCATCGAGTGGCCGGAAAACGGAAAAAATTTGATTCCAAAAAATGCGGTGAACATCAGCTTTCGGCACGGCAAGCGTGAAAGCGAGCGATGCTTGACTTTTCCAAAAAACCTGCCATAGTTCAGAAGTTCTTTGAAAACCATATTCTACGTGCTTTTTCGCCTCGGCGATTAGGGTGGGTTGTTTATGTTAGTCATTCCCGCGGAAGCGGGAATCCAGAACTCTGGATCCCCGATCAAGTCGGGGATGACATGATAGAACCCTGACCGCCGCGGCGAAAAGAAAAAGATGAAACGCACACTCGCATGGTGCGAGAGCGTCTAAGTCCGCCTCGGTAGGAGAAACATCGAATGAAAACGACATCAGTAGATCAGCGCTTAGCACTGCTTGCGGCGCTCGGGGCAAATGCGGGTTGGGATCAAATCACCGTCGAGGAAGCTCAACTCGGTATCGCCGAAGGACAGCGAGCCGGAGCCGAGTTCACGCTCTTCGTGAAAAACGGCTTCCGCACGCAGGTCGCCGACTTCTTCCGCGACACCGGCGAACTCACAA
>CAYJRG010000092.1:0-2651 GCA_964372585.1 uncultured Candidatus Saccharibacteria bacterium | reverse complement strand
CGTTCAATGCCGCATAGATAAGAACATCCTGCTTTTCGATCGCGAGCGGCTGAAGATCGTCCTGTTTCAAAATTTCGGTAAGAATTCCGCCGCGGGTTATTTTTGCCCGGGTCGCTTCGTCTACATCCGAGGCGAATTGCACGAAGGCCTGCAGTTCTCGAAACTGCGCAAGCTCAAGCCGGAGCTTGCCCGCAACTTTTTTCATCGCCTTCGTCTGCGCGGCGGAACCGACGCGGGAAACGGAGAGACCGACGTTCACCGCCGGGCGGATGCCCGCATTGAAAAGGTCCGTTTCAAGGAAAATCTGCCCGTCGGTGATAGAGATAACATTCGTCGGAATGTAGGCCGAGATGTCGCCGAGCTGGGTTTCGATAATTGGAAGCGCGGTAAGCGACCCGCCGCCGTGTTCTTTGTCTAATTTCGCGGCGCGTTCCAGGAGGCGAGAGTGGAGGTAGAACACGTCGCCCGGGTATGCCTCGCGGCCCGGCGGGCGGCCCAAAAGTAAAGAAATTTGCCGGTATGCTTGGGCGTGCTTCGTAAGATCGTCATAAATAATCACCGCGTCTTGCCCTGTGCTCATAAAGTATTCGCCGATGGCACAACCGGCGTAGGGCGCAAGATACCACAGCGCGGCGGGGGATGATGCCGACGCATCTACAATCACGGAATATTCAAGCGCGCCTTTTTCTTTGAGTGTCTGAACAAGCCGCGCGGTTTTTGATTCTTTTTGTCCGATCGAAACGTAAATACAGATCGGCCGCCGGTGCGTTTCGTTTTTTTGATTCAAAATAATGTCGAGCGCGATGGCGGTTTTACCCGTTTGCCGGTCGCCGATGATAAGCTCGCGCTGTCCGCGGCCGATCGGGATCATGGCGTCTATCGCTTTAATGCCCGTGTGCACCGCAACGTTGACCGACTCGCGGCTTACGACCGACGGCGCCTTTTTCTCAAGCGGGAACAGTTTCGGCTTTTCTGTCTTCGATGAAAAAATTGCCCCGAGTCCGTCGAGAGGTTCTCCGAGCGGGTTTATCACGCGCCCCAAAAGTTCGCCTCCGACTTCAATCGAGAGCACTCGCCCCGTCGTTTTTGCGACATCACCGCTTTTTACAAATCGTTCCTCGCCCAAAATCAGCGCGCCGATGGTTTCTTCTTCAAGATTTAACGCAAGCGCGGACACCGGCTTTTCATCCGTTTCAATCGTAATGATTTCCTGCGCCTGCACTCCGCGGATGCCGGAGATACGGGCGACGCCGTCACCGACCTCAATAACCTTGCCAACTTCTTCCCATTCGGCGGTGTCTTGGTATCCTTCAATTTCCTTTTTTAGTTTTGACAGTATTTCGTAGGACATGTTTCAAGTGTAAAGTGTAAATCTCAAAATGGAAAATGACAATTAAAAATTCAAAATTATTTAACCACTTTCTACATTCCACCTTCTACTCTCTTTCGACTTTATTTTTCCGTAGATCCAACCGAGAATCGCACCAATTATAAACCAAAAAATCGGAGAGAGAATAGCAGCCACCTGAAACACGCCAGCGACACCAGAAGAAACCGAAATTGTATTTCCAATCTCCTCCTCAGAAGGTACTACACTCCTCATAAAAAAACTCTTAACCAGAAAAACGGATGGAGCCAATAAAAATCCGGTTACAACCCCAACAGGACTATATCCAAAGGGCAAAAAAATGATTGTGACTAAAAAACCAAGAACCCCTCCTCTCGCCCAATATGGCCATTTTTTCCAGTTCATAATGTTGATTTTAAACCACTTGACATCATTAGTGAATCGGCTACACTAGCAATGTCACACCTCTCCCCGGCCTCGCGCCGGGGGGACTTTTTTATCGTATTCTAGGACATCCCTCAATTTCTTGATATTGATATATTTCGCTCTCTCAAGCAGTTCCACGGAAACATGATGCTTGGAGGACATCACTAAAACACGCTTGTTTTGTATTTTGAGCTCATCAAGAAGCGGGGCAAAATCGCTGTCGCCGGACATAAGCACGCATGTGTCGTAGTGGGAAGAAAATTTAAGAGCATCTATGATTAATTCCGCATCTAAATTTCCTTTCCACTCATAGCTGTTGCGCCCGATCCGAATGCGTTTTACTTCTTTGGATTTCACCACATAGCCACATTCAGCAAGTTTTTTGAGAAATGCCTGCTGTTTCTGGTTGCTCCCCACGTGGCCGGTATAAAAGTAGATTCCCTTCAGATCGCACTCGTGGTCAAAATATTTTTTGAGTTTCTGGTAGTCCACTCGCCAGCCAAGGGTTTGCTGTGAATAGAGAATGTTCGCGGCATCGATAAAAACATACGTTTTTCCTTTTGCGAACTGCTTAATCATTGCCTACACGAATGTCGCTCATGGCGCTAAATGTAAATCACATCTTTCAAGATGGATTCACGGATGAGTGGTTTAATGCCCCGCTTGGTGACGAGATCAACTTTTCCTCCCAAGAGATCCTCGAGAAAAATTTGCATACCGCAAAATTCAAGCAAGCCAATCGGTTTTTCCTCGTAATTCAAATCCACCACTACATCAACATCGCTTTTCTCGCCCTGATCTCCTCGCGCAACCGAGCCGAAAACACCTATTTCCTCCACGCCGTAGGTTTTTTTCAGATATTCCTTATTCTCCGAAA
>CAYJRG010000091.1:0-2690 GCA_964372585.1 uncultured Candidatus Saccharibacteria bacterium | reverse complement strand
GACAATGGGGTGTTGGCTATGCTTGGTTGGCAGAAGAGTTGTGACCGCAACCTCAAACTCACCTAACCCAGCAGCCCCCGCGGAGGTCAGACCTCCGCAAGAACGGGAGAAGTTCTTTCCGACTCACAACCGCTGGGATTCGTCCGGCGGTTTTTTAATACCAACAGCATTCTCACATTCTGCAGAATATTGGAATGTTGTTCCTGATTATTTTTTGCACAAAACATCATCCTTACAAACTGGAGTTTGTAAGGATGATGTTTATCTTGTCTTTTACTTTTCTCTTTCTGTCTTAACCTAACACCTCATAGGTAGTAGCTGAAAGCTATTTTAGTAACTCTTGAGCTTACTCGCTTTCTCGTGCTGGCGGATTTTTTCATGGGCTTTGGCCTCGATCTGACGGATGCGCTCGCGGGTTACCCCGAACGTCTGGCCCAGCGGGAACTAAAGTTGAGATTCGCGGTTGTAATTTGGCGGGATTTGAAGGAGACCAGATAGCTATCTTTGAACGAAGTGATGGTAAGAAACTAACTTTTTATGGTTCCGGATATAACGAAAAAGTGATGACGGTAACGGTAGAGACTAATTGTCCAAGTGGTTCCGAAATGGGACGCTATTCTGGAATTACATCATCATGCGAAACCATTCAGGCACTTCCAGGTGTATATAAAGTCTACGTGATCACTTGGGGTGATGATTTCAAGAGCAATTCGGCGGCCTTTACTGTGAAGTAGTTTCAAATCCTGTTTTTGATTTCTGTAAAAGAACTGGTGCCGCCAAAGAAAAACTTGTGGATTCGACAGGCTCACCATCCTGAACAGAGTTGAAGGGAAATTGTCAGCGGTGCGGCTCCCCAGCCTCGCCGAGACGGCGAGTCGAGGCGGGCGCCGCCTTTCCGGATTTTCGCGGGGGGACTTCTTCGCCGCCGCAGGCGGCGAAAGCGGTTCGGACTAATTCAAGTATCCTGCACTTCGCGTTTTTTGCGGACAAGAGGCCGCGAGTAAGGTTGCGGAGAATGAGAAATTTTATTTGCACTCCGCGTATCCGCTCGCGCCGACTTGCGGCGTCTGGCCTGGAGGACACCCTCCCGCCGGCTGGCCGCAGACGATTCTGCCCTGACTCCAGTCAAAACGGCATGAGCTTGCGCCTCCGCCCGGAGACGGAGGCCTCGCGCAGGTGTATGGAATTGGATTTCCATTTCTGTCCTTAAGGAGGCGCGAGTAGTCCGTTTCATACCCGGGCTTGCACTGATACACGCACTTGTTTTCTCCTATGACGTTTGGATTGCAGACGTCGGCAACCCTACTTGGCGTATCTGCCGCAAGCCCCTGGTCGGTCCCGACGCACGGCTTTTTTTCCACATTTTTGGGCAAGGGCAGTTTTACGGGTTTGTCGGTGCCGTTTGAATAATCAACTGGATTCGTACAAATGAACGGCACGCATGTATTGCCTTTTTTACGGAAACCGTAGTTGCACGAATAGGCACACGCCGGCGCATCGGCGCCGCAGGAGTCAACAACGACATTCGGCGTTTTGCTTTTCGGCGGGATTGGGGCGGACGCGCAGGGGACGGAATTTTTGGGGGCGAGGGCAAGACACGAACCAATCTGCGGCTCAACTTTTTTGACCTTCAGCGCATACCCAAAATTCACCCTGTACAGGTCTTGCTTCACGGTCGGCGTAACGTCAATGGCGCTCGACCCTCCAACCCGCAACACAATTTCACAATACTTATTCATTTCTTTTCCCGCGATCGTAACGGTGAATTCGCGGACATCGCAGGGTATTGCGCCGGATGTAAATAGCCGCGCGGCGGGGTATGGTTCCATTGATAATCTCTTGAGAGCCAGGGACAATGTCACATCATACAAAACATCTTTATTCCCGCGCATGACCAATTGCGATTTTTCAAATCTTTCAATGAACGATCTCGCGGCGCCCTCGCTTGTGTTGTCTACTCGAGAGAAAGATCCTTTGTATCTGTTCTCTGGTTCAAAACTTCCCCACAGGCGCGGCAGGGCGAATTCTTTTCCCGTCATAGCCTGCGACGCTCTCTCGCCTTCGAGCGAATCCGGAAGACATGGCCCATCAAACGAAACCCTGTTTGAGTCGGTGAATACAAACATTTTTCCGTCGGTTCTTCCGTATGCCCGACAATCCGCGCCATCGGCCATTTTCTGACTGAAAGTAAAAAACCCAGAATATTTCGGTTCCGACTCGGCATAGGGAGCTTGTTCGGTCATTCTAATATCCAAACTCCGCTCTACGAGGCCCGGAACGCCGTAGAGGCCCGGACACTGCGTATTCTTTGGGCAATCGAGAGCGACAGTCACTCGCTGCTGCGAACTTGGACGCGCGATGTAGGTGACTGCTTGAATATAGCCGGGGTCGCTCGGGTCTTGCGCGGAAACTTGAGCCAGCAAATCTCTGCCGTCAAAAGCCGTCGAGTTTCCATCTTGGGTTCCCGCATCACGCGCATACCAAAAAACTGAAGCGGCAACGAAAACCGCCGCAACGGGGAAAACAAAAAACCAGTCGGACTTCCGGAGCGTATCAAATGTATTCTTTAGCCAAGAAAACATGGGGGCTTCCGCTGATTATAACACGCCGGAAGCTTGAAGCGAACAAGTCGGTCTGTAACCCCTCACGCCCCTACAACCAGCTTGATTTAAACTCCGTTCTGTCATTGC
>CAYJRG010000090.1:0-2695 GCA_964372585.1 uncultured Candidatus Saccharibacteria bacterium | reverse complement strand
CCATTGGTGTCTCAAGAGTATCCACTCATCCTGAACCTCTTTTGAATATTCGGCGCATCGGTTTTTGGCAAGGCTAAAAGTATCCCCAGAGCCGTCGTTGCCGTCGGGGCTGGGGAATTACAGATACAAACAACGAAGTCCTCACTTACTTCTCCGTCGTCTCCCGAAACTCATTGATAAGATGCGCCGCATACTCCTTTCCCCCCAAGCCGAACGCCAGCCCGCCCGCGAGGGCAAGCATGGCGATGAGCCCCGTCACGAGAGCATTGATGATGCTCGAGGCGATATCGAGTTGCACCAAGGCCGCAAGCAATCCAAAGATCACCACCGACCACCACGTCAGCCCCCCCAAGAACCGCGCGGCGTGCAGTTTCGCGCTCATAACGGACGCGGCCACGAGGTGCCGCAGGAAATTGCCGATCACAACAGACGCAAGGAGGATCAACACCGCCGCCACGACATTTGGGATGTAGTCGAGCACGCGGGTCAAAAATTCGGAGAACGTGGTCAGGCTCAATATGTCGGAGGCCGCGAGCAAGAACGCGACAACCACAAACCAGTACACAAGCCGCCCCAAAAAGTACGACCCGCGGAGCTTTATCCCAGCTCGCTCGAAGTGCGGAGTGATGCCCAGTTTCCCCAAAAACTGATCAAGCTTCACGGATCCGAAGATTTTTTCAACAAGCGCCGCAAGCCCAGCCGCGACAATGAGGCCGAGGATAAAAACGATAATCGCCCCGACGAGGTTTGGGATAAAATCGGCGACTGAAACCCACAAATTCTGGAACGAAGCCAGTAAAATATCCGTCCAATTCTGAATAGTCATGTCTCTATTTTTTTAATGAATGCACGACCTTTGATAATGGAAAATGATTTTTCGAATATCGTGACCCTACCTCGGGCAATCCGGCGACGGAGACCCGGGAGTGCATTCGATAAAGCCGTTTGAAGATATAACCGTGACTCTCGCTGTATCAGACACCTGAACATTGGGATCGCTAGCGTGGTCACAGGAAATCTCATATGTGGTCGTTCGACTCAAAGTTACCGGAAAGCCATCTTCTCCATTCTGCCCCACAACCGCTTGCACGCTGCTTGGAACAGAAGTTACGCTGTCCGTAAGCGCACAAGAGCTTTCATCAACATTTTCACATCTCCACCGGAGAGTCGAGTTCGCCGCGGAGCCATTTCTCGGAAGCCGCACCGACAAGAGATCTGCCGTCAATATACAAGAAGCAACCCGAGGCGCATACAACACGGTAACACTGTCCGTCGCCGTGTCATCGGTCATGCCGTCGCAAGAAATTTCGTAGTCTGTGTCTGCTGATATGTTCACATCTCTCGAACCGTTCGCCCCCAAGCCGCTTTCTAAAGAGTCCCTCGCGCCGCCGGTTGGCGTTTCAAAAAGTTCACATGAATTAAAGCGGACATCCGAGCAGGTCCACGTTACCGTGCTCGGCCCCGGCGTCGGGGACCGGCTTGCCGATATAGAACAGCGCGGGTTGCCTGTCGTGGCATTTCCAAGCACGCCGTCAAATCTCAACCAGCCGTACTCGTTTGAGTACGCCCAGCCGGAGAGCACATCGCGCGGCGCGGGCGAAGCAATTCTCCTAAGTGCCAAGTGGTTAGGTGAATTTGCCGCGACGTTCGGATGCGTCCAACCGAGATGTATCCACCCAGAGCGGCAGTCAGCCCCGTGCCCCGACCGCGTATCATTATCGTCTCCCGCGTTTCCGCATGGACGATCATCTTCATCGTATCCGAGCGCCAGCGCTTCAGGAATACTCACAATCCGCGCCCACCCCTTCACGAGCCCAGAGTCAACTTCAGCCCCGCATGGGTCGGTGAAACCGGACGGGCAATCATCGGAAAAAACGCCATCATAGGATTCTTCAAACTCTATCCATCCCAGT
The DNA here is from genome assembly GCA_964372585.1 of uncultured Candidatus Saccharibacteria bacterium. Taxonomy (GTDB): domain Bacteria; phylum Patescibacteriota; class Minisyncoccia; order UBA6257; family 2-01-FULL-56-20; genus JBBTYG01. The sequence goes on along the minus strand of CAYJRG010000090.1, from coordinate 782 downwards.
GAAGAACTCCAGATGTAACCCTCGAGATACCCCGTCATCTCCGACTCACTGGTCTTTACGAATCTCAACCCGTACCCATTGCGGGGCAAGGTCGAAGTTGTAACGCCCGGCTCAACAAACCGAGGAGTGCCTGTGGTATTTATAAGCGCGACAAATCCCGGCCCCGCGGGATTGACCTCTTTTCCGGGGACATTCAAAAACTCCAGCGTGCCTCTCGGGTTTATACGCGCGTTTGTTCCCAGTTGGACAAGCGTGCTCGTGTCCGTCGTTAACCCCCATGCCCACCCATCAATCGGGAATATCTGCTGAACAGCCTGCGCGGAAACAACTCCCCGCTCGCCCTGCGGCGGCGCGACAAGAAAAAATACCGCCGCAAGCGCAAGGGCCGCGCTGATCCCCGCGAACATCCGTATGAAAAATTTTTTGGGTGAGCGCATAAAAAATTAAAGATTGCCTGGCGCAGAGAGCGCGTCCATACTGTTTTTGCTCGGGGGCTTGGAACTGTTTTTCGTCGCATCAAGATTCTTCATAACGCCAGCCGAAACGGGCGGGGCATTGCCCGCCCCGGGCGCAGCGAGGAGATTCAGCATCTCCTCCCTCGAAAGGCCGGGCGCTTGCGCCGCGGGAAGCTCGTACACCGAAGAGAAGCGCCTCACTAACATAAAGACGATCAAAACAATCACGGCGATTGCCAAAATCACCATAAGCCCATAGAACTGTCCGGGACTGTGCGGTTCTTTTGATAATTTTTTCTCCATTGTAAACGGCGCTGACAGCGAAAA
>CAYJRG010000089.1:0-2744 GCA_964372585.1 uncultured Candidatus Saccharibacteria bacterium | reverse complement strand
GGCGATCAAGCGGGACCTCGAATCCGGGACGCCGATGGACCGCCTTCTCTGCGGGGACGTCGGGTTCGGGAAGACCGAGGTGGCGATCCGCGCTGCGTTCAAGGCGGTGATGGCCGGAAAGCAGGTTGCGGTGCTCGTGCCGACGCCCGTAAACGGGGCAAATAACCCTTTGAAAAAATCGCCGATTACATTCGCCTCCGCCACTCGAGAAGAAAAAGGCGCCAAAAAACCGGTGACGATAAAAACAGCAACGACCCAAACAAAAATTTTATGAGCGGTACGCATATTTTAACAATTTTTTGAAACCTTTAAAACTATTTTAATCCTCCGGAGCGCGGTGTCAATTTCTGATTTCGTCGTCGGCCGCCCGAAGCTGAAACGGACGCTTTCTTTGGCGCGCGCCGGTGAAAACCCAAACGATTCAAGCACGCGCGACGGGCGCGCCGCGCGGCTCGCGCACGCCGAACCGGCCGAAACAGCAATGCCCGCAAGGTCAAGCTTCGTCACGAGATACTCCGCCGCGAGACCGGGAAAATAAACATTCAAAATGTTCGGGAGAAAGCCTACGCCCGCATTATCTTTCTTGACACCTGACACTTGACGCCTGACACCTCCTCCCCCGACGCCTGACACTTGATATTTGACGCCTTCTCCTCTGACACTTGACCCATGACCCGTGACCCCTGATCCTTGACCCATGACCCATGACCCCTGACCCTTGACTCCACCATTCACCTCCGCCCCCGGAAAAATCTTTTTGAGACCGTTCCAAAAATAATCGGTAAGTTTTTGAACGCGCTCACCCTCCCGAGCTCGCGCGAGAACGGCAAGCTCAACCGCCTTCGCGAACCCAACGATGAAGGGCACATTTTCCGTCCCCGACCGCAGGCCAAATTCCTGCCCGCCGCCGGTGGTGATAGGGTAGATGATAGGGTATGGGGTATAGCCACTAGAGTTTAGAACAGATTTCTTTGCCCTCGACCCTAAACCCCAAACCCCAGACCCTACATACAGCGCCCCCACCCCCTTCGGCCCGTAGATTTTGTGAGCGGAGAGCGTCATAAGATCAACCCCGAGGCGGGACGGGTCGCAATCGAGATACTGGAACGCCTGCGCGGCGTCGGTGTGAAATAGTGGATGCAGGAATGATGAATTATGAATAAAGGGGTTTTTCCTTAATTCTTTATTCATTATTCCAGATTCTTCGCGGAAATTTCTCACAATCTTGGAAATTTCCGCGATAGGCTGAATCGTCCCGACTTCATTGTTCGCATACATCACCGAGATGAGGATAGTCCGGTCGTTCAAACTCGCCTCGAGTTTTTTGAGATCAACCACCCCCCGCCCGTCAACCGGAATCTCGACGACTTCAACTCCGTCTTTTTCCAAATCCCGCGCCGTTTCCCGCACCGACTCATGCTCCACTGCGGAGATGATAATACGAGGGTTGGGGGTATGGCCACTGGGGTTTAGGGACTTCGAAACTTTTTTCTTTTCCCGCACAGAACTCCGAACCCTAGACCCTAGACCCCAGTGGCTAGTGGCTAGAAGTGCACCCCGCAACGCGAGATTATTCGCCTCCGTGGCCGAGCCGGTAAAAATAATTTCTCTGAAATCCGCGCCGATGGCCTTCGCAACCGTCTCGCGCGAGGCATCAAGCGCCGCAATCGCCTCCTGTCCGAACGCGTGCACCGACCCGGGATTCCCGAACGCGCGCGAAAAATACGGCTGCATCGCGCGAAGCACGCGCGGGTCAACCGGCGTTGTTGCCGCGTAATCAAGATAGATTTTTTTCATGATTTTATGTACGGAGGTTATGTCTGTTCCCATATGTAGTCAAATATCTTTCGGAATGTTTCAGCAATATACGCACTCTCAACCGAAACAGTAATCACCGAATCTTTAAAGTTTGTAATCGCAACATTGTCTCCATACGTAATAATTTGCGCCGGTATATTGAGCTTTTCGGCGAGTACCACTTTGCGGGTAATTAAATTTGCCGCGTCCTCGGCTGCTCTTTCTTCTGTAATCGGCCCGGAGCGGGGAGAGATTGCCTTGGTAGGAATTTTGCGCGCCGCCTGTTTTTCGATTTGTGCGCGAATGATAGCGAGCGCTTCTTCGCTTTCCTTACCGAGAGGCGAGCTGATAATTTGAATTTCTTTCCCGATTTTTAGAATATCGTCGTACACATTTCGCAACCCGTCCAATCCCTCAAAAAACTGCACATGCGGCTTGCCGGAAAGCATATTGTAGAGCGACGAGAGCTCGCCATAATTTTCCTCGAAAAGTTTTTTTGCCTCCACAATGTGCGCCTCCTTGCTTCCGGCCAATTCTTTAAGCCGTTCAGGATGGCGAGGAGAAAAAACAGTCACCTTCCCCGGCTCTTCCCGCTTTTCCGCAAGCCCAAGCGAGATAAGCTGTTCCAATATCTTATACGTAAACGCTCTCCCTACGCCGGTTTTTGAGGAAATGGTCTTTACAGGCGCCTCCCCGCTCTGAAGCAAATGGAAATATATCGTGATTTGTTCTTTGGAAAGTCCGATGCCTTCCAATGCTTCAGATATTTTATTAATCATAGTTGTCACAGCATTGTAACAAATTACATTATAAAAAGTCAATACTAAACAGAATATGTAATAAAACCAATAAAATTATGACTTAAGTGGAGTGTGGGGTATTGACATATATGTTTACTATGATCTAAAGGGTCAAGCACGATAGAGATTGGATAAGCAATTGCTGGA
>CAYJRG010000088.1:0-2769 GCA_964372585.1 uncultured Candidatus Saccharibacteria bacterium | reverse complement strand
CGTGAAAAAAGTACCGCTTGCTGTTTTCTCGATTCAGGACGTCGTGGCATTTCGCCTCGGCGTTCTTCTTTTTTTCAGTTTTCGGTGATAAACTTTATTTTATGACATCTGCCGAAATCCGCCAAAAATTTCTGGACTTTTTCAAAGCGCGGGGGCACACGATCGTGCCGTCTTCATCGCTCGTTCCCGACGATCCGTCGGTGCTCCTGACGACCGCGGGGATGCAGCAGTTCAAACCCTATTATTCCGAGCTTGATCCGACGACGATCGTTCACCCTTCAATCGGAAAGCCGATAGGCAAGAACGCCGCGTCGTGCCAGAAAAGTTTCCGCACGTCCGACATTGACGAAGTGGGCGACGAATCGCACCTCACATTTTTTGAAATGCTCGGCAATTTTTCATTTGGCGGCCCCGACGCCCCGACTAACGCGTCGGGGGTCGGGGCAAGCTATTTCAAAAAAGAGGCGATTCAATACGCCCACGAATTTATCACGCGGGAGATGGGGCTAAAAATTTCATACGTCTCGGTTTTCGAGGGGAAGGAGGACATCAACGTGCCGAAAGACGAAGAATCGAAAGCAATCTGGAAATCGCTTGATCCGAATCTCGATGTGCGTGAAGAGGGGATGCCCGACGTCTTCTGGGGGCCCACCGGTTCGTCCGGCCCATGCGGGCCGACAACGGAAATGTATTGCAAAAACGGCGCGGGGCAGGACATTGAGGTGTGGAACATTGTTTTCAATCAATACTTTTATTCCGGCTCGCGGGAGGAGTTACTTATGGGTCATGGGTCAAGAGTCATGGGTCATGGGTCATGGGCCATGGGCCAGGGAAATGCAAAAAAACTTGAACCGCTCAAAACCCCGGGCGTGGACACCGGCATGGGTTTGGAACGCCTCGCGATGTGCGTGCAAAAAACAAAGACGATTTTTGAAACGGATTTGTTTGCGCCGCTCATCGCGCTTGTGTCGGAGGCGATTCCGGCGCGGACGAAGCGCATCCTAGCAGATCACGCCCGCGCCGCCGCGTTTCTTCTCTCGGACGACGTGCGGCCGTCGAACAAAGAGGCCGGCTATGTTCTCCGACGTCTCTTGCGGCGAGTGTTTGCCTACGTTCATCTTTATAATCTAAAACCGGATGCGCCGGAGGAACTAATGAAGATGATTATTTCAAGTTACGGTGGGTTTTACCACGAGCTCGTGAAGCGTCGCGACGGCATTTTGAATGAAATATGGGCCGAATATGAGCGGTTCAAAAAAACAGTGAACCACGGCCTTGCGGAATTGAAAAAATTAGAGGCGGTTGACGCGAAAGTCGCTTTTTCCCTGTATGAAAGTTATGGTCTGCCCTACGAAATCATAAAAGAACTCGGCGGCTCAAAGGCGGATAAACTTAACCGCGCCGAATTCGACGCGGAATTCAAAAAACACCAAAAAATTTCGCGCGCCGGTCAGGAGAAAAAATTCGGCGGCCATGGGCTAATACTCAACACCGGCGAGGTAAAAGCGGGGAACGAGGAAGAGTTCAAAAAAGCCCTGCGCCTACATACCACAACTCATCTGCTCCAGCAGGCGCTCCGGGAGGTTTTGGGTTTCGGAGTTCGGCAGATGGGGTCGGACGTAACAGCCGAGCGCACGCGGTTCGACTTCGCCTTCCCGCGCAAGGTAACGCCCGAGGAAATCAAAAAAGTTGAGAGCTTGATGAACGAAAAAATAAAGGAAGACCTGCCTGTAAATTTTGTGGAACTGCCGAAGACGGAAGCGGAAAAAGTCGGCGCGCTGTATTTCTTTAAAGAAAAATATCCCGAGCGGGTGAAGGTGTATTTTATCGGCAACGACATTCAGTCGGCGTGGAGCAAAGAATTCTGTGGCGGGCCGCACGTGGCCCATACCGGCGAAATCGGTGAAGTAAAAATTACAAAGGAAGAAGCCGTCTCCGCCGGCGTGCGCCGCATCCGCGCGACGCTCGTTGGCTAACTTCGTCTTATACCCCTAATTCGGCCGAATTAGGGGTATAAGGAATTAGTATCACCCCCCCGTCATCGCGAGGAACCTTGTTTCCTAAAGTTCCCAAAGGAACACTTATTTAGCTATGGCTTTTTAATTGTTCCATTCCCTACCGCTTCCTATCCCTACCGGCGTCATTGCGAGCCTGCCTGTCCTGCCTCGCCGACAGGCGGGCGGCGCGGTAATTCAGATGGATTGCCGCGTCGGGCTCGCAATGACGGGTTAGAAAATCAGAAAAAGAAAAGACCCGGAGCGTTGCGATCAGGGTCTTTTTTGAGTTCCGTCGGCGGCGGAACTTACTGCAGGATGCCGAAACTATAGACCTTGAATTACGAAACTCCGCAAAATGACTCATTGTAACCCCTCACGCCCCTACAACCAGCTTGATTTAAACTCCGTTCTGTCATTGCTCGCCCAGCACCAGTTTTTTCGGAAAAAACTGGTGCTGGGCGAGCCTGCCTGCCTGCAGGCAGGGCGGCCGAAGCAATCTAGATTGCCGCGTCGCCCCGCCCTTTTGCCGCGGCGCGGCAAAAGGGCGGGGCTCCTCGCAATGACAAGGGGTGTGAGGGGTTACGACTCATTTTGTCATTCCCGCGCCTGCCCGTCCGACGTGTCCGCCAAAACTCTAGTGACGGCGGAAGCCGGGCGAAAGCGGGGAAGCGGGGATCCAGGCTTGTCCCCGCGCAGGCGGGGATCCACATTCCCTTCTTCTGGATCCCCGTTTTCACGGGGATGACAACGGGGGTGACAAGGGGATGGCAAG
>CAYJRG010000087.1:0-2864 GCA_964372585.1 uncultured Candidatus Saccharibacteria bacterium | reverse complement strand
GGCGAGCGACCGAAGAGAGCGTGGCAATCCAGTTAAAAATTTACCTTAATGTCAAAAGATTATTATAAAATTCTAGGCATAGCGCGGGCGGCGTCCGAGGACGAGATCAAAAAAGCGTATCGGAAACTCGCGCACCAGTTCCACCCAGACAAGCCGGGCGGCAATGAGGCGAAATTTAAAGAAATCAGCGAGGCATACCAAACCTTGTCCGACAAAGCCAAGCGCACAAACTACGACCGTTTCGGAACCGCAGAGCCAAACATGGGCTTCGGCGGCGCGGGCGCTGGAGGATTTTCGGGAACACCGAACTGGGATTTTGGATTTTCTGTGGACGGACAGGACTTCGGAAATATCGGCGACATGTTCGATTCGTTTTTTGAAGGCATCGGCGTCAAGCCGCGCCGGCGCACCTACGAACGCGGCGCCGACCTCGAAACCGTCGAAGAAATTTCGCTCGAAGAAGCGTTTCGCGGCGCGGTGAAAAACATAGAGCTCGAGATGCTCGTCCGGTGCGATGCCTGCGCGGGGCACGGGGGAGACCCGTCCGCGGGATTCAAATCCTGCGACACCTGCGGCGGCCAAGGGGAAATTCGCGAACAGAAAAAAACATTCTTCGGAAGTTTCTCGCAAGTTAAAACTTGCGTTGCATGCCGTGGCGTGGGACAAATTCCAAACAAAGTCTGCGCCTCGTGCCGCGGATCGGGACGAGTTTCCGGCGCGCGGAGGATTCAGGTGCGGATTCTCCCCGGCATCGAGGACAGCCAGCTCATACAGGTCGCGGATGCGGGCGAAGCGGGGGAGCGCGGCACGGCCCCCGGCGATCTCTACATCCGCGTGAGAATTAAACCCCACCCCGTTTTCGAGCGGCGCGGAAGCGACCTCGTGGTCAAAAAAGAACTCCATATTCCAGACCTGCTTCTCGGCAAAAAAATTCAAATTCCCACCATCAGCGGCGGTGCAATTAACGTTGAAATTCCCGCCCAGTTTAACCTGAAAGAAAACCTGCGGGTTTCGGGCGAAGGCATGCCAAAATTCGGCGCGCACGGGCGGGGCAATATACTCGTGAATTTCGTGGTCAAGGCGCCGAAAAAGTTGAGCGGCAAGGCAAAAAAGATTCTCGAAGAACTCGAAAAAGAAGGGTGGTAAAAATGTTGATTTTAAGGAACCGTTCGACTACAATCATCTCTGTTTGAGTTTGTTTTTATTTTTATCCCCCCATAGCTTAATGGAAAAGCAGCTGCCTTTTAAGCAGTTGACCTAGGTTCGATTCCTAGTGGGGGGACACTTTAGTAAAAGGCAAGCCAGAGGAAGCCGCCTCGCGGAGCTTATCCCGCACCGAGCTTGTTCTGGTGCGGGGCTCGGCGGCCATTTCGTATTGAATTTTGGGGGCAAAAACGAATTGGCGGTTTCGTTTGGGGACGGAAAAATTTTTAATGTTGCACATGATCGCTTTCACCGCCGCACCCGTCAGAGAGGTTCCATACTTCGGTAATCTGCTCGCCGGTGAAGCCGTGGTTTTGAATAAGAAATTTCGCCAAGCCCCCATACACATACCAGCGCCAGCACTTGCAGCAGCAGGGGCCTTTCTCGCTCGAATTAAGCATTGCGTAGTCGTATGCCGCTTGCTCATCCGGCGTTAGCGCGATGTCGTAATACGAGATGAGCCGCTTTGCAAGTCCGGCTTCAATGTCATATGGGTCATCGGGAATTTCCGGAATGTTTTGCGCCGAAACCGATTTAAATTTTTTAAGACCTTCAACTTGCTCGCCGTAGCGATGTATGCTCATCGGACTACAGCACGAACCCTTGAGCCGCGCGTCGGACGACATGGCAAGTATTGATTCTTTGAATGTAGCGGAGCAAGACGAATTGCCACTTTGGGACAGGTCGGCGAATTTTGCGGCGAGAGCGGTGTTTGCGAACTGACCGCTCTGCTCCGACCGTTCGGGCGGACGACTGAGGAAAAACACTCCTCCAATGAGCAATGCGGCGACTGCGACAACGAAAATAGTTTGTTTGTTCATGGTTATTGTTATTTTACGTTACACGTTAATGGCGCGGCGATTTTCTTGCTGATGAGGACGAGCGAGAACGCAAGCAGAACAACGCTCAAAATTCCAAACTCTCCGCCGCGAAAAGGTAGAATCGCGAACGCGCCAGCGACTCCTAGGGAAGAAAACATCGTACTCAAAATAAACGGCCCGCAGGCGGCGCAACCGATGCCGAGCGCGCCGCTTGCGATGCCGCCGATTCCCGCGGCCATGTCTTGCCGCGCAAGACGGGCCCGCGCGCGCTTCAAGAAATATGTAATCATTGCCAAGTTAATTCCAAAGAGCATAGCAATCGCAATGGTGTATCCGGCGGAAAGAAGACTGAAATTCGTGCTGATGCCGCCGAGCAAACTCCATGCTAACTTTAATTTTATCGCAAGCGGTGCGCTTGAAGTGTTAAACACTTCACCAATAAGGCTGAAGTTCGGAAACCAGACGGCAAAGAGGAATACAACAATCGCAAGCGCGCTCGCAAGCGCGATATACGAAATATTGGCAAACACTTCGCTAAACGCCACTTGTAGATTTTTGAGATTTACCCTCATAGTTACTTTTCCCGAAGCGCAAACTCGATAAGCTGCTTGACCGCTTCATACGGTTGCGCGCCCGAGAGCGGATATTTCTTGCCGTTTTTTGCTATCACAATGCTCCATGGCGTGCCGTTGCCTCCAGTCGCAGTTGCATTGTCGAGATCGTCCTGAATATGTTTGTCATATTTCTTGCTTGTGAGACATGAGTTAAATTTCGCTTCGTCAAGCCCGATTTCCCGGGCGATTTGCGGCAACACGGTATCAATATCCGTTTGATTGTTTG
>CAYJRG010000086.1:0-2897 GCA_964372585.1 uncultured Candidatus Saccharibacteria bacterium | reverse complement strand
TTTTTGCAGCATGGTCGTTAAGATATTACTCTTAACAACCTATCGTAGTCAAACAGTTTACTTCTATTACACCAATGCCTTCAGCGGGAGAACAATACACAAAAGACCTTGACGCGGCGCTCCGCGGGGTCATGCAAAAGCTCATGGATGACCTGCGCGCCGTCCGCGGCAATCGGCCGTCGGTTGATCTGGTGCAGGACATCATGGTGAACGTGTATGATCAGGCGCTTGCGATAAAACAACTCGGGTCGCTCTCCGTGTTCCCGCCGCGCGGCATTCAGATCAGTCTTTGGGACAAGACATCCGTGGCGCCGGTGCTCAAAGCTATCGAGGACGCCAAGATCGGCCTTTCGGTTTCAAATGATGGGCAAAACATCATCGCCACGCTTTCCACGCTCCACGACGAGCGAAGGGATGAGCTTACGAAACTCGCGAAAAAAATGAGCGAGAGCGCGCGGATTCAGGTGCGCACGCGGCGCGACGATGCCATGAAAAAAATCAAAGAAGCCGAGGCGGGGAAGGCAATGAGTGAAGACGAGGCGTTCAAGACCAAAGAAAAAATTCAGAAGATCGTTGATGATATGAATAAAAATATCGAGTCCGCAGTCGGCGCGAAAATCGCCGAGCTCGGAGAAAAATAACGCTCATCAAAACACACCATGCTCATTGCGTTGTTTGTCGTTGTCGGATTGTCTCTTTTGATTTTGGGCCACGAGGCGGGGCATTTTTTTGTGGCGAAGTTTTTTAAATTGAGAGTTGATGAGTTTGGTTTTGGATTCCCGCCGCGGATGTTTGCGTGGCGGCCTCGCAATCGCAGGACGGGCAAGCCAAGCGAAACTGAGTACAGTTTCAACTGGCTTCCGTTCGGCGGGTTTGTAAAAATCGCGGGCGAGAACGACGCGCTTTCTCTCGAAGGCGCGGGGATTGGCACGGGGGCAGGGGGCGAGTTGGGGCCGATGAGCGGGCAAGAGAAAAGAAGACACTTCGCGTTCCGCTCCGCGTGGGTTAAGAGCGCCGTGATACTCGCGGGGGTGGCGGTGAACTTTTTGATCGGGTGGATGCTCATCACGCTCGTCCTTATGATTGGCAGTCCCAAGGCTGTGGTGATCACGGAGGTGGAGCGGGGCTCGCCTGCGGCAGAGGCTGGGTTTCTTGCCGGCGACGTGGTTAAAGATTACACAGAGTCAAAAACTTTTATAGAGTATGTTGCGAGCCATCGCGGGGAGGAGGTGAGTTTCACGGTGATACGGGGAGGGAAAGATATAACGCTTTCCGCCGCGCCGCGCGCGGAGGTTGCGGCCGGAAAAGGGGCACTCGGCGTCTTTCTCGCCGAGGTGGGGGAGGAACGGCAGAATTTTTTTACGGCGTTATGGATGGGATTTGCGCGGTCGCTTGAAATTTGCGCGCTCGTGTTCCAAACGTTTTACTTTCTCATTCGGGATTTGTTCTTGCGCGGGTCGCTTCTCGCGGACGTGGTGGGGCCGGTTGGGATTTTCTCGGTTGCACAAGAAACCGGCCGCATCGGGTGGGTATATCTTGTTGGGCTCATGAGCATCATCTCGCTTAACCTTGCCGTGGTAAACACCATTCCGTTCCCCGCGCTTGATGGCGGCAGGTTCGTTATGATTTTGATTGAAAAAATAAAGGGGTCGCCGCTCTCGCGGCGAGTGGAAGCGGCGGTGAACATCGCGGGATTCGCGTTTCTTATTGGGCTGATGTTACTGCTTACGTTTCGGGATGTGGGGAATCTACTGTAATTTTTTATTCTCCTTTGTGTTTGTGATTTCCTTTACTATCTCACGATCGGATGATAGTAAAGTAAAGTAAATTTAAATAAAAATGAGCAGAAAGCAAAAGGACCCACGTTTCGTGAGTCCTTGTTGTTGAAATCGTTCAGAAGTAGATACTTCTGATGTTAGCCAGCTTGTGCGCCGGATGAGTGTAAGTATTCACTTCTGAACGATCTAATAGCATTTTATGCTCTCGCCCCACCCCGTCAAGCGGGGGCCTGTGGATAACTCTTTGAGCTGATTTTGCTTATTTTACGAGCGTTTTGGCGTGTTCCGCTTTTGGTCCGTTGGCTGACGAGGGTTCCAAACTGCGCTTGCAAACTTTAAGGCCGGGGGTAAATGCCGTCTTTGAGTATTGATTTAAAGTCATCTATGGAATCCGCTCCGTGTATTGTTATCCGCCGTATGTGTAATACGTCGTCTCCCGGCTTGTTAAATCCGCTTTTCGATTTTGGATGTCGCATGACATTTTCCGTGTAATCTGTTTTTGCCATGAACAATCCTTCATAGACCGCTTCTTCGGCTAACCGTATCATTGTGTTTGTGTATGAATCTCCGGGCCACGCCAGGTATGCTATTTCAGAACCGATGATGTTCTCCAGTATTTTTTTGATTCACTTAATTCATATTTGATGGTTTTTACATCATCAACTTCAACTCGGCTGCCTTTTGTGGAGGGGCCGCCACCGGAATATTTATGATTCATGGTATGTGAAGCTATTTCCATTCCATTAGAGCGCATTTCTCGGAGCCTATCTCTCCATCTCGGAGTATTAGCCTTGGATCCTATGGTAAAGAAAACTCCTTTGAAGCTCCTCTTTTTCAACTCTGGAAATGCAATGGTGTAATCGGATTCATTGGTATCGTCAAAAGACAATATTACAGATTTCCCCGGGACACTTTTTCCCGATATCATGTAGTTGTATAGGTCATCGAGGCCAATGGCGGCATATCCTTCTTGTTTCAAATGATTGAGTTGTTCTCTGAATAGTGAGAGTGATATAAGTTCGTAACTGCCGTTCGTTGCGCTCGGCGAGATTGCATGATATATAACCTTGAATTACGAAATGCAATCAAGCGTGGTATGTGCATAACTTCATGCCCAAC
>CAYJRG010000085.1:0-2937 GCA_964372585.1 uncultured Candidatus Saccharibacteria bacterium | reverse complement strand
AATCATTGATTGGGGGATGCCGTTTGCAGGCGGGAATTATTTGGGGACTTGTCTACTTTGTACAAAACCAGAATGACCATTGAATTCAATTTCCGCTCCCTGAAGCAGTTCTTTGGCCTTGTGACGAATATGCCTCGTTCCGTGAACGGCTACCTCGCGCACTATACATATGCGCTCCTCGCATATGTGATTGCATAAATTGTTTTTTTCAATTTCACCACCACAATTCAAGATCCAAGATGTTTCCACGAACCCGCTTCGTGTGGTTTTATACGCCTGTGGAAAAGTGCCCTTGTGGAGTTTCGTAATTCAAAATATATTCCAAATTCCAAATTCTAACCCCTCTTTAGGTGCTCGTAGATGTTCAACACCGCTTTCACGGCATCTCCGGCGGAGACATTGTTTTGTTTATAGAGCACGTCGGTCGCGTCCCCCGCCGCCCACAGGCCCGGGCATGAGGTCTCCTGCGTTTTGTGGTTCACGATTATTTCTCCAAGGGGGTTTTGTTCAACCATGCCCTTCACCATCTCCGAATTCGGCACAGCGCCGATCTCGACAAAAACGCCGTCGAGTTTCAATTCCTTCATCTCGCCTGTTTTTGAATCTTTATAGCGCAATCCGGTTACGAACTTGTCGCCTAAAACTTCCTGCGTAAGCGCGTTGTAAAAAACTTTGACGTTCGGATTCGCTTTGATTTTTTCCTGCGTGATCGGGTCGCCCTTCATAGAATCCGACCGCACAATCAAATAGATTTTTGAGGCATACGGAAAAAGATCGTGCACTGCCTCAAGTCCCGCGTTACCGCCGCCCACCACCGCAACGGTTTTGTTTTTGAAAATAGGCGCGTCGCACGTGGAGCAATAGACCACGCCTTTGCCGTCGAGCTGCGCTTCGCCCGGGACGCCGAGCTTACGGCGCCTACTGCCGGAGGCAAGGAGAACATATCGCGCGTCAAAACTTTTTCCGGCTCCGGTTTTTACGCGGAAGCCTTGCTCCAGCTTTTCTATGCTCGTTGCGAGGTCGTCGGTTACGATCTCGATGTCTTCCTGATCCCGCAGGTGCCCCTCGAGCATCTGCCCCAAGTCAAAACCGGATACGGATTTCGTCCCGATCCAGTTTCTCACATCCGCCGAAACAAGCGACTGCCCGCCGAAGCTCTCTGTAATGAGAAGTGTCTTTATTTTTTTCCGGGCCGCGTAAACTCCCGCGGCAACTCCGCCGGGTCCGCCGCCCACAATAATCAAATCGTACATAGAATTAGCAGTTAGAGTATTGCCACTAGCGACTAGCCACTAGCGACTAGCCACTAGGGTCTAGGGTTTTGAAAATTTGTTCTTACCCTAGTGGCTATACCCTACTGGCTATTGGCTAGTCGCTAGTGGCTAGTTTTTGATTCCCAAAAGCCCTGCGAGGGTCTTTTTGTCGAACCCGACGATGATCTGGCCGTCCACGTCTATCACCGGAACACCGAGCTGGCGAGATTTATTCACCATCTCTTCCCGCGCCTTTTCGTCCTCCGCCACATTGTATTCCTCGTACTGCACCTGGTTTTTATGAAAAAAATCCTTCGCCATTTTGCAGTACACGCAGGTGGGGGTGGAATATATTTTTACGTTTGCCATTGGTTTTGTGTCTCAAAAAAAATAAACTTCACGACGACCTTTTCTCCGCGCGAGCGTCCGCTCGCGCGGCATCCGGATCATCAAAAATCATCCATGCGTTCACAAGAACGAGGAGTAGCCCCACAACGAGAGCGTTCCACTTCGCAAGCGAGATGCTCGAGAATTCAAGCACCCACGGCGAAACCATCATCCACGCTCCGAGCACGACCATCGTCCAGTTCGCTGACATGTTTCAATTTTAACTTCCGGAAATGACTTGGTCAAATGGGAAAGTAAAGCCCCGCTCCGCCCTTTTTCTAAAAAGGGCGGAGCGGGGCGCGCACAAAATGGAAATTTCCTACTCTTACATTCGCTTCCGTTCTTTGTAGCAATTGAGGCACACCAGCTGGTTCAACCGGCCCGGATCGGGCTTGAACGGCAGGCGATCAATCGCCGAACCGCACTTTGAACATGTCCAGCCGCCCGCGCATCCGTCTGCATCGCCCGCCATGTGTGTTACGCGTTCTCTGTTTTGTTCCATGAAAAATTGTTGTTTCGCCCTTTGTTTAGTTACACGCTACACGATACACGTTACACAAAACCTATTTTGCCGAACCCTTCAGCACCGCTTCAATAATTGTCTTGAACCCCGTTCCAAACCGAGGATCATCGGCATACGGCAGAGCGCCCCGAAGCATTTGACCGTTTATGAAAAACGTCGGCGTGGAATCAACGCCCGCCTTCCTGCCGCCTTCAAGTTCTTTTCGAACCGAATCGGCGTATTTTTTGCCGTCCACGCATGCCGCAAAGGCCTTTGAGTCAAGCCCAGCATCCCCCGCAAGCCGCGCAAGCGCATCGCGCGTGAGGTTGCCGTTGTTTTCCTGGCCGTCACGTATTTCTGCCTTGTAGATCGCGTCGTGATAAACCCAAAACTTCTTTTGATCCTTCGCGCACTCCGCGGCTTCCGCGGCGGCGGTTGATTCCTGCCCCAAAAACGCAAAGTTCCTGTATACCATCCTCACCTTTCCTGAATCAACATATTCCTTCCGTATGAGGAGCTCTGTATCCGTGAAAAACCTACCGCAGAACGGGCATTGATAGTCGCCGTACTCGATGATGGTTATGGGGGCTTTGGGATCGCCGAGCAGAACATCCCGAGTTCCCACCACGAGCTCTTTCTCAAGTTCTTTCGGAGAAATGCCGGCGACAGCCGCCGCTCCGCCTTGTCCGTTTAAGGCAGGAGCGGACCCTCCCCGCGAAACCAGATACACGATAGACGCCGACACCATAAGCCCCGCAACCAAAATACTTATCGGCAAAAAATAATCTCGATCGC
>CAYJRG010000084.1:0-2974 GCA_964372585.1 uncultured Candidatus Saccharibacteria bacterium | reverse complement strand
TCGAACACTAGAGTGGGGGCATGGTAATTCCTCATAATTCCGGGCGGCACCCGAAGCCTAAATTCATCAGCCGAACAGGCTTGGTGGACGTGTTCACTCACAACGCTCCGTGTTTTTTCAATGGGGATCCTCGACCTCGCGGCCCGCTTGAAATGTTGGCCACGGGTACGATCATCTGTGTGTTGCGAGACATCATCCTGCAGTCTCTGTGGTCGGACGAGTGGAACGCGAGACACGAAGACGCGGCTGACTGGGAATACCAGGACCGCTACACTGGGGCAAAGAGTCCTAGTTGGGAGCGTAGCTGAAAGGTAAAGTAGTGGTTACCTAGAAAACCACACAACAAACACAGCCCAGCACTAAAAACGCTGGGCGTGCCTTTTTTAATGACTGGCGGTTTTGTTTTTAAATTTTTCATATGTCGTCGCGAGGGTTTTGTATTTAAACCCGTGGCAATCTATACTTTTCGAAAATATACATCATAACCGCGATCGCTCATTATGATGTTATGTCTTGTTTTTTTATGTGACATTTCATATTTCTAATTTGTTTGTTATCTGGATTGCTTCGGATGCACTCGCAATGACGGAGGTGATAGAATTGATATTTTTGAATAGCTTCGGTAGAAATTGACTCCCTGCCTTTTTAGCCGTACATTAGTTGTATGTTCATAAAGAAAATCGGAATTGATTTGGGGACGGCAAACACGGTGGTGTTTGTGCCGGGCAGGGGGTTCATCATCAATGAGCCGACGATCGTGGCGCTCACGAAGCCCGACAACTCGGTGCTTGCGGTTGGCTCCGAGGCGAAAGACATGATCGGCCGCACGCCTGACGAGATTGTCGCCTATCGCCCGCTCAAAGATGGCGTGATCGCCGACTACTACATCACGAAGGCAATGCTCACGTATTTTATTTCGAAAGCGACTGGGTGGTTTCGGCTCTTCAAGCCGGACGTGGTGGTTTCCGTTCCGGCGGGCATCACACAGACGGAGCGGCGGGCGGTGGTGAACGCCGCGCGGGAAGCGGGCGCGCGAAACGCCTACATCGTTCGCGAGCCCGTGCTTGCGGCATTGGGCGCGGGCATCCCGATCAACGCGAGCTCGGGAAACATGATCATCAACATCGGCGGCGGCACCTCCGAGGTGGCTGTGATCGCGCTCGGCAACATTGTGGCGTGGACCAGCTTGCGGATCGCCGGAAATAAATTTGATCAGGCCGTCAGCGAGTATGTGAAGAAAAAATATTCGCTCGCGATCGGCGAGCAGACGGCGGAGAACGTCAAAATTCAGATCGGCTCGGCGCTCGCCACGAAAGACAAAATGGAATACGAGCTCCGTGGGCGCGACCTGATCACCGGCCTGCCGAAGGACATCGTGATCAATTCAAACGAGATCGCGGAGGCGCTCAACCCGTTTCTGGTGGAAATCGCGAGTTCGATTCAGAATGTGTTTAACGTAACGCCGCCGGAGCTTGTGGCGGACATCATGGAAAAGGGAATCATTCTCTCGGGCGGGAGTGTTCAGCTTCACCACTTGCCGGAATTTTTTGAGCGGTTTTTGGGCGTGCAGGCCTATGTTGCCGAAGATCCGCTTTTCTGCGTGGCGAAAGGAACGGGCATGATACTCGGGCACCTTGACGCGTATAAGAGGACACTTTTGAATAAAAGATAAATTTTTAAAGATTGTCATTCCCGACTTGATCGGGAATCCAGAAAAAGGGAATGTGGATCCCCGCTTGCGCGGGGACAAGCCTGGATTCCCGCTTTCGCGGGGATGACATTCAGAAATGTCATTTTTATGATCATCGGCCATTCGGATAAAATACGCGATTTGAAACGACTTGCAAAGGACGGAAATCTTTCGCATGGCTATGTTTTCTGGGGTCCGGCGATGATCGGGAAGCGGCTTGTCGCGGAGGCGCTCGCGAATTTTCTCGAAACCGGAAGTTTTGAAACGCCGAAACTGCTTCAGGATTGCTTGGTGATCAAACCGAGCGGAAACACGATCGGCATTGATCAGGTCCGCGAAATCAAAAACTTTTTGTGGCAAAAGCCGGCGATAAGTTCCCGTCGGACGCTTGTCATAGACGATGCCGACTTCATGACCGCAGATGCGCAAAACGCGCTCCTTAAAATCGCCGAGGAGCCGCCCGCATCGGCGCTCATCGTTCTCGTGACGGACGATCCCGACGCTCTAAACCCCACCGTTTTTTCTCGTTTGCAGAAAATTTATTTTTCTCCGGTGCCGCAGGAGGAGCTCGCCCGATGGGCGGAGGCGAGGTTCGGCAAAAACCCTGCCGCGAAAAAAGCGGTTGTGCAGTCCGCCGGCCGGCCAGGGCTTCTCTCTGCGCTTCTTACGGACGGGCCGTTTCTCGAGTCGCTTGAAGCCGCCGAGAAATTGTCGCGCGCGCCCGCAAGCGCCCCCCGGGGGGGGGGCAAAAAAAATTGTGGGGAACAGGGGTTTTATTTAGGGAATCGCCCAGCCCCGCGGAAAAAGCGGGGCTTGTTTTATATGTGTTTTTATTTCGGAGGGGCGTTTTCTCTTTTCGCTTTTTGCGGCCGATAATTTTTCGGGCGCGCATGCTGGGGCGCGCGGGGATGCGCTCAAAAAAATGATGGAGAAAGAGGATTTTAATTTCGGAAAGCTCCTCGACGCGCTGATACTGCTTTCTTCGTGGGGATTTAAGCCATCAACGAATAACGATGTCATCAACGAATATCGAATAAAGACCGAATTTTCGAATGATAGATGGCATCGGCTTTTGGAGCTTCGGCATGAAGTCGCGCATTTTAATTTAAATCCGCGGTTGCAGATTGAAAGCTTATTTCAAGGACGCGGATGTACGCGGACTTGAGCGGATGTAGGCGGAATTTTTCCGCGGGGCTTGTCTCGCGGCGCGTCTCGGGTATAATAGTTACATGTTAACAGACGATAGGTTGTATAGACTTATTAAACTTCTTTTTCAAGAAATCC
>CAYJRG010000083.1:0-2978 GCA_964372585.1 uncultured Candidatus Saccharibacteria bacterium | reverse complement strand
GCGCCCGCCCCCGAGGCAGACCCGCCGCCGGAGAACCGCGCCTCGCGCACAGCCAAACCACCCGCCGTGCCGTCGGAAAATGGGCCGACCTCGCCCAAGGGCGGGATGGGGAAATTCCCAAGCGCGCGGGCTGCCTCGAGCTTTGCGGATTCTGATGCCAAAAACTGCAAATCCTCCGACTGCTTCGGCGAGAGAACGTATCCGGGGAAAAGCCCGCCGCCGCTCCGGTAGATAAAAAAAGTAACGTCGTTTTGAAAATGATCCGCCAGAAGCTGCCCATCGAGCACCAGAGCGTCCGCCGCCCCCAGCGCCGCGCGAGCGCCCACACTTTTTCCGGCGGCATCAACAAGCTCAACTTCAAAAAACTTCGCGGAAAGCGATGCCCTGCCCAAAGCATCTTGAAGCCCGCTCCGGTATGCCTCCGGACTGGACCCGCCCGCAACATCCTGCCCAAGAGTAAACGAAATTTTCTGCTCCGCCGGTGTCCGAAAAACCGACACGTGCGCAAAACCCGCCGCACCCGTTCCCTCCGCATTCCCGCCCGGGAGACCCAGATTGGTCGGCGTCCCATGTGAACTTAAAATCCGATACAGCAAATATCCAACGACGCCGAGAAGCAGGAAAAAAATAGCTCCGAAGATAAAAAAGGGCGCGAGTTTGTTGTGGGGCGAAATCGAAAGCGGTGGCTCCACTGGTTGACCGAGAGCATGGAGCGTTGGCGCCTTCACGGCCCGAAACTGCGGCAAGCCCCCGCCGCTCTCGCGGAGAGAGATAAGGTCGGACGCGAACGTCCGCACTTTTACTTCCGGCTCTCGCGGCGCACCGGAAAATTCTGCGCTCTTTGCGTCGGGAAGGTTCATTGCATATATATTTTAGCATACAAAAATACCCCAACCACATGACAAACAAAAAATCACACAAGCGCATTTCTGCGCTTGTGTGATTCATTCCTCTCTGTCGATCGAATGACTACTGCGTGCTATTCACTCGGTTCCTCGTTACCTGCCCAAAATATCCAACCGCAGGGCTAATCCCCATCTTCTTCTGATACTCGATAAGAGCCTTCTGTGTTAGGGGGCCGAAGTATTTACTCGTCCCGTTTCTCTTGAGCGCGAGCGCGAAGGGTCCGGCGTTTATCCGAATGAGAAAGTTTTGCAGATTTTGAACGTCGTCTCCCCTCGCTCCCAATCTAAGATCTCGAGGAAAATTCGCGTTCGTGGGAGCCGATCTTCCTTGAGTCGCGAGCAGTTCCGCGAGTCTTGCTCTAAGCGCGCTAAGTTGCGCTTGTGGCGAGAGTTGCTGTGGTGCGGGCGATGCCGCCGGCTGGGCCACTGGCCCACCTCCACCACCACCTCCCCCGCCCCCACCACCTCCTCCGCCGCCACCACCTCCTCCGCCGCCGCCACTCGTTGGAGTACACGCAAAACTCTGCGGGACTACCGTAACGCCAGCAGTCGAACCGCTGGTAAGCGTAAGCGTAAGCCGAGCAGTATTGCTACTGCTTGTATCGCACGAGAGGGCCACCCCCACGTTCGTAATGTCGCCTCCCACAACGAGAGCGCGCTGGACCGACGTGAACGTGATGCTTGTATCAGTTCCAAGGCGCACACTAATGCTCGACGCGCCCGCCGCCACCGATTCCGCCTTGGAATTGGCGAGGGCGGTCACGGAAAACCCGCCGACGCTGAAAACCGTGTCGTTCGAGAAGTTCACAGAAGCGGCGCGGGCGGAAACAGCCGGAAGCATAAGGGAGGTGACCAACAGAGAAACTGCGGCAAACCGCATTCGCACATAGCTGATGTTTAACGTAGACATAATGTAATTTGAATCATTTCCCGACCGCCTCTTTTGCTTGATAGTATAATCCGCGTGAACGTCGGTAATGAAAACAGTACTATGCATATTCTAGAACGCATCTATGCCCAAACAAATTACGGCGAACTGGACTTGGGCCATATTTTTTGTGAGGACAGTCGATGTTTGAGTGTCGAATGAGTTGATAGAGAAAGTGGTTGTTGTAGATGACGCTTGAAAGATAAGCGGAGTGCTCGTGTTTGTATTCGTTATCGTGCAGACCGGCTTGCTTGCAAACGGACTTGCAAAGGTTTCGGTGCACGCCACGACCGGAGCTCCTGTTCCGACGGTTATTAAGGCGGCATTGTCGGTTCCAACAATTGTCGGGCTTGTGCCGCATGTGCCTACGGTCGGCACTGTGCCCGTTGAATTAACGTGGCCGCTGACGCGCAAAGCCGCAAATGATGAAGTTGCCGTAACATCTATTCTCGTTGAGGAGACATTGGTTAACGTCGCATTTGTGATTGTAGAACTGTTCGCGCGCAACTGGGATGTGGATGCAACGCCCGTAACCGTAAATGTAGTCCCGGTGGCGGTGGTAAAGTTGACGCCGGTAAGGGTAGAGCTGTTTGAGTACAACTGCGAAGTTGACGCGATGCCCGTTACGCTAAAAAGGCCCGTGCCCGCCGTAATCGGCCCGTTGTTCGTCGTCTGAAGCGAAAGCAACCCAGTCCCGATATCGAGCGTTGATGCTCCGGATCCCGTAAGCGTCAGCGCCCCGTCGCTTACCACCGATGTTCCCGAAAGCGTGAGCGTCGCAAAAGCGATGGACGCGCCCGACAAAAGAACCACGAGCGATGCTACCGAGGATTTACTAAGAAGCTTTGTGATTTTGCTTTGTAGATTATTCTTCATTTTTTTATTTTATACCTTTTATGTATGTATGTCTTTATTTTATCTTCGACCTTTCTTATTTAAGAAATTTATTTAAGAAATTAAAAACATTCAGCGTGTGGTCTTCGGCAAACATTTTTTAATTATAACAGGTTGCAACACGGGAGTTATCCACAGGTCTCCATGCAACAAAAAAGGGGCGCGGAGCCTCGCGCCCGCCCCCTCCTCAAAAACCCCCGCCCACCGCACCTCACCTATTTCAACTGCTTTATCGAGAGCCCGATGCGGTC
>CAYJRG010000082.1:1904-3009 GCA_964372585.1 uncultured Candidatus Saccharibacteria bacterium | reverse complement strand
TGTGGATCAGTCTAGGGACGGTCGTCAAGATCAGATAACCGTTGAGGCGCGGGTGCCGACGGGATCGGCAGGCGGGTCGTATTCCACGAGTTACGGCATTCAGACAAATTAACCCGAGTGTTCATGGGTCATGGGCCACGGTTCAAGTAAGATTTTTCCCACGACTCATGGCGATTAAAAGATATGAATTACAAAATTATCACAACTGGGTTCGGGGTTGCGCTCTGCGTCGCGTTCGCGCTTGCCGCCGCGCCGGCGTTCGCCTCTGAAACGACCGGAACGCTCACGACCGGCATCGGCACTAATGTTGACGGCACGGTCATTACGGCGCCCTCGGCGAGTCCCGCCGCGGGAACCTATACATCGGCGCAGAGCGTAACGCTCGCCGCGGCTGGTTCGCAGAGCATTCGCTACACGACAGACGGGAGCGCTCCGACGTGCGCGAGCGGTTTAACATACGCAACCGTAAGCCCGATTTCGGTCGGGAGTTCGTTGACTATCAAGGCGCTTTCCTGCTACCCGAATAACGGGGCATCGGCAGTCGCTTCATTCGCGTATACCATCAATCCTCCGACGACGGGCGGCGGGACTACGGGAACAACAGGCGGGAATAACAGCACGAACCCACCTCCGCCGCCGGGCGGCGGAGGTGGGGGAGGGAACCCGTTGCCACCGCCAAATAATCTGACGCTTTCGCAACGGGCGGACATCAACCGGGACGGAAGAGTTGACCTTCTCGACTTCAATCTGCTCATGGTCGGCTGGGGGCAGACTGGCGCGGGCATTGCCGCCGACGTCAATCTGGACAACTCGGTTGGCCTTCTCGACTTCAACCCGCTCATGATTTATTGGACCCTCTAAACTAACCCACCACACGAACATGAATACATTTACTTCAATGAAAAAAATTTCGTTTGCGGTTTCGGCGGGCGCGCTCGGGGCGCTTGCGCTCGCATTGCCGGCGTTTGCGGATACCACGCTTTCGGTTTCCCCCGCGACGGTAAAAGTTACGGAGGGGCAGAGCGTTACTTTGCGCGTGTCGCTCAACCCGCAGGGCGTGAAAAATTATACCGCCAAGGTTGAGTTTGGCTATCCAGCGGATATT
>CAYJRG010000082.1:0-1894 GCA_964372585.1 uncultured Candidatus Saccharibacteria bacterium | reverse complement strand
TATTCTCGAGGCGCGCTCATTTACCTTCGGCGCCGGATGGATTCCGGTTCCTCAGCCCGGGTATGATCTTATGGATAACACGGGCGGGGCTTTGGTGAAGACGGCTGGCTACCCGGGCGGAGTTTCCGCGGCAACGCCGTTCGGCACTGCGGTGTTTCGGGCAAAGAAATCAGGAACGGCGGTCATTCGCGTGAAAGATACATCGCTCGCGCTCGATGCGGCGAACCAAAACGTCCTGCGCATTGCCTCCATGCCGACTGTTGTGGTGACGGTAGCGGCGCGCGCGGTTGCGCCAATCGGTCCCGCGCCGATACAGCCGGTAACATTGCCCGTTTCTCCGATCGGGCCGGGTCCGGAAGTTCCGGCACAGCCGAATCAGCCGATTTCGGAGCCGTCCGCTTCGCCCTCGTTCCTCGCGGCAGTGGGGAGTGTTATTACCCTCGGCACCGGGAACGGATGGGTGGGTGTGCTCTCGGTGATAATTCTCGCGCTCATAATCTTTGGCATTTATTCTGCTGTTAAACGAAAATCCGGTAGCTAGTGGGTGGTGAGTAGAGGGTAGAGAGTAGTGGGTGGAGAATAGTGAATAACCAAAAAACCGACTGATGTCGGTTTTTGGGTTTTCGGTTTTGCGCTGAATGGTTGATGAGAGATAGGAAAGTCTAATTGTGGAGCGGGAGACGGGATTTGAACCCGCGACCTTCTCGTTGGCAACGAGACGTTCTACCCCTGAACTACTCCCGCGATGTTTCTGCTGATTAATTCTTTAGGCAACAAGTCCAGCCACGTAAACATTTTCTCTTTGAGATAGCTACTTGATATACCAACAGTACAAACGCCATATTTTGTCCTTCTAGTCTTATGCCTGCCTTGTATTATTACACATTTATTGAAATTTTTGCCAGTAAGCCCCGATTGTTCTATCCAAAAGTTCTTGCAGTGTTCTGAGTCTAAATCTGGATACAGTAATACGTATGCTCGAATTTTTTCTTTCTCGGCCCCGCATATTTCTCGTAGAAATTTCACAAAAATCTTTATCATTGCTGGATCCGTGTTTCCCAGTCTGAGATTTCGCGTTGCCTTGTCACCTTCGCCCCAATATATAGCTACTCCTGCGACAAAGAGAGGATACAATTTAAAATGTTCGAACTCGCTTTTCGCTTCACTTCTTGCTTCTTCATAAAGTTGGGCCAGATGCTTACCTCGTATCAAATTTAACTTTTGCAAACGTATGGTGCTTTTTATTTGTGCTTTTTTTATCAGCAACCTTTTAATTTTATCTGACCAGCCATTGGTTTTTAGCCAATCGGAAAGGGTGCTCTTAGGCACACCAAGGGTTGTTTTGATTTCGTTGTAGCTCATCCCGATTTTTCTTAGACGAACAGCTTCCTTCTTATCTTTTCTCATGTACAGCATAATTATAGCACACGAGTTCGATTTCTAGTTAATAATCCGGCGGAGGGGTGGTGGGACCGTTGATGTGTGGTTGCCCCGTCGGCCCGCGGAAACCCGGCTGGACGAACATACGCGGGGCGGAGGTGTTGCCAAACTCGTCGCCGTTCCCCGTTTGCGTCGGCGTATGCGATAAACTGCTCGTAGAAACAAGCGGAGAGAGGACGGAGTTAACTTCCAACTTTCCATAAAACGTGATGGCCAGGAGCAGGGTGATCAGCGCAATGATTCCCAAAACGAGGAGCGATGTAAGTACGATGAGCTTCATGTTCTCTTCGCGTTTTCCAAAAATGGCATTGGTGCGCCCACGAGGAAATTTCACGTCGGTCGTTTCACTCCCTCCCAATAGGGCTTCCGCCCTCTTGTCCTCGCTCCGCTCGGTCACCCCGTCGGGGAAAACCTCATACTTTTTCCCCGACCCCCTTTTCGGTTCAATTCCTCT
>CAYJRG010000081.1:0-3064 GCA_964372585.1 uncultured Candidatus Saccharibacteria bacterium | reverse complement strand
CGCGCAGGAGAAGTCCTGCCGCATCACGACTCAATCCAGCTCGCGGGAGCTGTGAATGTGAAATGGTCGCGGATTGACGAAATCAAAACAGCCCGCCGGTCTCCATTTATGGTTTCCGTATCCATCAAAGGAATGGGCCGGCCCAACACGCTCTATGAAGTCCAGCGCTCCATAGACTTGATTGAGTGGTTCACAATCCCGCCGGAAGACCTCGGAGCGCCGTTCGTGCAAGCAAACGGCAACGGAGAAATCCATACCGTGTTCCCGGAGTATCCTCCGCACGGCAAGAGATTCTTCCGGCTCCGGTCAGTTCCGTAAGCATGCGCTTCAAGCGCTTACAAGCCCCGCGGTGATCCGTCACTCGGGGCTTTTTCTTTTTAAAATCCCAAAGAAAAAAATGCTTATAACCCCTCACGCCCACGCGCTACCCTCAAACAAAAGCATCCGGCCAATAGCGTTTTGGGAGACTTAAGCGAAGCGCAGCCCTCGTCAGAGGTTGGGCATTTGTAGGTAAGGAGATACGAGGGCGAAGCGGTCTCTAAAAAGCAGTATCGGCGAGATGCCTTTGTTGGGCATTACTGGGCAGCGTGAGGGGTTACAAATGCTTCCCTTGACAGGAATTTGCCCGCCAGCATATACTGGCAAAGTAGAGCATTCCAAAGACAGCCCTTGGCGAAAGCCGGGGGATTGATCGAAAGACCAATTCAGGCGCAACCATAAGACCTGCCGAGGAATAGCGCGAGTTGCTATTTTTCGGCCTTTGGAAGGGGCCGGTTTTTTATTAAGACGTCACTGGTGGGATGAATCCCGTTAGAGATGACCCATTATAAAACCAAATATAAATTTCACATCATGTTTATGCTTAAATCAAAGGTCTTGCTTCACATACACGGAAACGCGAAGCGTTTCCTATCTCTAACGGGATGAAAACCAAAACCCAAAAAAAAGCCGAATTGGAAAACGGCAAAAAACTCCTAAGCGAAAGCCAGTCGCTCGTGTTTTCTGATTTTTCAAACATCAAAACGAAAGACGCGCACAAGCTGAGAAAAGAACTCACACAACTCGGAGCGAAACTGCTTGTCATGAAAAAGCGGCTGTTAGCAATCCTACTTAAAGACAGCGGTGTTGAATTCGACGTCAAACAATTCAAAATGCCGGTCGCGACAATTTTTTCAAAACCCGACATCGAAGCGGCGAGCGGTCCCGTCTTCAAGTTTTTTTCCACGCTCGAAGTGCCCGAAGGAAAAGAAAAAAACATGTGGGTAGGCCACATGCTCGGAGGATACAACATCCCCGAACGTGCCTTCGTGGATCAAAAACAACTCATTCTCTTCGGCAAACTCCCGACCCGAGACGTTATGCTCGCGCAAACGCTCGGCATGATCGCCGCGCCGATTCGCTCATTTCTCTACATTTTGAAACAAAAAGTTGAACAGCTGGCCGCCGCCGCTCCCGTAGAACCCGCAAGCGGACCTGCCGAACCAACCGCCTCCAAGTCCGCCGAAGTTCCGGCCCAAGAAACCAATCCAGAAACAAACTAACGCGAAAGGTCGCATAGAAAAATAAAAAATCAAATATTAAAAATCAAAAATATTGAATCGTTCCGATCGGATCGAAACTCATCATCTTTAATTTTTGATATTTCATTTTTAATCTTGATATCATGGAAAAATACAACGAGTTAATATCAAAAATAGAATCGCTTAAAGTTTCTGAGCTCGCGGAGTTGGTAAAAGCCCTCGAGGAAAAGTTCGGCATTTCAGCCGCAGCTCCGATGGCCGCCGGCGCCGGAGCCGCCGCGGGCCCAGCCGAAGAGAAAACCAGCTTCAATGTGGTTTTGAAATCAGCCGGAGCGCAGAAGTTGAATGTCATCAAAGCCGTCCGCGAAGTAACCACGCTCGGCCTCAAAGAAGCAAAGGATTTGGTTGAGGCGGCGCCGAAGACCGTGCGGGAGGGAGTCAAAAAAGAAGAGGCGGAGGAAATCAAGAAAAAACTCGAAGCGGCGGGAGCGACAGCGGAAATTCAGTAGGAATCTCTCAAACCGTCATCGCGATCGACGCCCTTGGAGCGCGACGACCCAAAGTTACTAGATTGCTTCGCCTATGGCTCGCAATGACATGCAAAAGCGACTTTCTGAAGTCGCTTTTGCATAGCTGTTTTTTTGTTTATGATGAAGTGGTTGCGTCCTTAGCTCAGTGGTAGAGCATTGCATTCACATTGCAAGGGTCGCTGGTTCGATCCCAGCAGGACGCACGTACGTAGCCCCGACGCCCAAAGGGGTCGGGGAGCCGACCGAAGCGTCGGCTCTCAGTGGTAGAGCATTCGCTTCACACGCGAAAGGTCCAAGGTTCAATCCCTTGTGCACCCACCAGAAACAATGAAAATAACCATCTGCGGGAGCATTACGTTCATCGAAGAGATGAACGCGGCAAAGGAAAAACTTCAGGCACTTGGACACCATGTGGAAATGCCGCCGCTCGAGATTCCTGACAATACGGGAAAAATGATCCCCGTGAAACTGTATTGGGAAATACGAAAGTCGGCAAATGAAAACGAAGTTTGGGTCTGGGACAGAAAAGCGGAAGCGATACGAAATCATTTTGAAAAGATAGTCTGGGCGAATGGGATTCTTATTTTGAATCTCGACAAAAACGGGGTTTCGAATTACATCGGTGCGAACACATTTTTGGAAATGGGACTCGCGTTCCACTATAAAAAACCGATCTATCTTTTAAACCCCATTCCAGAAATTTCCTACAAAGAAGAAATTTTGGGCATGAAGCCAATTGCAATAAATGGGGATTTCGCACTGATCGCATAGGGGTGGGGAATTTCTTGATTTTTTGGATTTTTGAGGCCTAGTCTAATAACCTGTGAATATCTACAGGCCCTCTTTCGATTTAACCCTTTGAAAATAAGGGTTCTTTATTTTCAGGATCATGAAAATCCCATTTTTGACATCAAAGCAGGGTGGTATAGGATTATAGCCAAGTGGGGAACTGTGGATGAAACTGGGGATAAGTGCCACTTTTTACGGTTTTCTGGGGATAACTTTCGCTCGCAC
>CAYJRG010000080.1:0-3090 GCA_964372585.1 uncultured Candidatus Saccharibacteria bacterium | reverse complement strand
TTGACCCTTGACCATTGACCCTCGAAAGTTTTCTTCTCATACGGCCCGGGCGTGGCCTACGTGTATATCCGCTGGCCAATTCTTTTTTCAAATTCCTCAAACATAAGCGGCCGGTTGTCCACCGCCGAGGGCAAGCGGAAGCCGTATTCGACGAGCGTTTTTTTGCGCGACCGGTCGCCAGCATACATTCCTTGAATTTGAGGAATGGTGATGTGCGATTCATCTATGATGGTTAAGAAACCATCATCCGCAGACAAACGCGGACTGGACGCGGACTTACGCGGAAAATCTTTGTCAGCGTTGGTCCGCGAATCGTTCAGCGTTGGTCCGCGCTTTTGGACAAAGTAGTCCAAAAGGGTGTCGGGCGCAACCCCCGCCGCGCGGCCGGAGAGATGGCGAGAATAATTTTCGATGCCGTGGCAATAGCCGATCTCGCGCATCATGGCGAGGTCAAACCGCGTCCGCCGTTCAAGCCGCTCGGCCTCGAGGAGTTTCCCGTTAGCTTCAAAATATTTCAGCCGCTCGCGGAGTTCGGCTTCGATGGCGAGAATCGCCTGCTCGCGCTCTTCTTTGGGGGTAACGAAATGCTTTGCCGGAGCGATGAAAACTTCATCGAGCGTCGGAGTTTTCTCGGGAACAAAACCTTCGACAGGATTCACTTCGTAGATTTTACGAATAACTTTTTCCCCGCCTGCCTTGAGCGGAGTCGAAGAGGCGCCCAGCTCAAAGGCGTAGATCACTTCCCGATCGGGCGGCATAATCTCCCAGCTGTCTCCGCGCAAGCGGTAGGTGCCGCGTTTGAGGTCGGAGTTCGTGCGGGTGAATTGGAGCTCGATCAACTTCCGCATAAAACTTTTCCGATCAATCTGATCGCCGATTTTGAAATGAAAAATATTTTCCGCGTATGCCTCCGGCGCGCCGAGGCCGTAGATGCACGAGACCGACGCGACCACGATCACGTCACGCCGCGTGAGGAGCGCCATTGTCGCCGCATGGCGCAGTTTGTCTATCTCGTCGTTGATGAGCGCTTCTTTGTCTATGTAGGTGTCGCTCGAGGGAAGGTATGCCTCCGGTTGATAGTAGTCGTAGTAGGAAACAAAATAATTCACCGAATTTTTCGGGAACAGCTCGCGAAATTCGTTCGTGAGCTGGGCGGCGAGCGTCTTGTTGTGCGCGATCACAAGCGTGGGCTTCTGGATTTCGGCAATCACGTTTGCAACCGTGAACGTATTATGAACAAATAGTCCTCCGCTTCCAGCTAAAAATGTTTCATTATCACTTACTGCAAAATCATAAACATACTGGTTTTTTTTATTATTCTCCCGAATAGACCGCACGGGACGCCAAAACACCTCGAGCAGCTTTTCCTGTTCAACAATCTCGCCATATACGCTAAAAAGTTTTTCTTTTTTCGCTTTTTCCTTAAATCCTCGAACAACTCTCCGAAAAACTTCTCTCGATGGCTTCCTTTTTCCTGATTCCAACAAAGATATATGCGATCTGCCCGTGAGCGCGAAAACCGCTACGTCGGATTGAGACAAAGAACAACGCATTCGCACATCTGCTAGCCATTCCGAGGATACGGGCACAAGATCAACATTTGTATTCGCATCTTTCCCTAAAAGCCCGACTAATTTTTTACGTTTTCGGCCGATCGAAAAACTTATATGCCTTGAAAAAGATGCAAGATCTTTTTGGCCCGAAATTGTTATTGTCCAATATTGGTTTTTGTAATCTTTGTTTGGAACTCTAATTTTTCTTTTTCTCACTCGTGCTATAATTCCAAACCTCAAGAGAGCATATTGGATATTTGAGGCGAGCTGCTCGCTTGCCGTTGTACAAGTAACCTGTTGGCCGTCAACTCCTCCGTCGCCCGAAAAGTACGCGGACAATAAAAGTCCAAGTTGTTTATTCGACAGTTGCAGCCAAAAATCCGGCAATTTCTTGGTCTGCGAATGAGAACCGCACATAGTTCTCATTACCTCGGCCCACACCCTTGAGCTGATCTGATAATCACAAGAATCTGGCCTGAGTCTGACATGGAAATCGTATTGCCTGCAGAATTGATGTACATCTGAAATTATTTCCTTATCATCGGAAGATAAGATCAAATATCCCGCCGTAGCATGACCTTCCGCAATATAATAACCGAGAAATTTCAAAAAAAGAGGCGTAAGATCCTGCAAGTGCGAAAACTGATAATTTTTTATTTTATAACCAAATTTCGCTTTCCGCTCTACGTCCGGCAAAAAACTTGCGAGAGTAATATAGTTTGACATATTGAGCCGCTCGCCTTCTTTTAAAACTCGCCACACCTTACTGGATCCAAACAACGAATACATTTTTTTCTTATAATTTCCGCGGCCAATAAATGATGATGGTAAATAAACAAAAAATTTTTCCGGGTTGGAAATATATTTAAGAAATTCAATGGAGCTAATGAAATTTTTTGGTTCTGGTAGATGACGTGGAATAGGCACATAATCAGATGTTTTAACATTTGCGGTTTCAACCAGGGTTAACACTCCACTCCTTAGAACATAAAAATTATGATCTCCGGTAACCGTGATTGACCTACCGCAACGAGTTACAACCTCATATAATTTAGGAGATGCGTGTCGTGTGTATTGCCTCACTTTTTTCCAATCACTTTTTTTCGTTAAAGGATTAATGCTGTAAACTTCTAAATCATACTTATTTCCTTTGCGATTTAGTATTTCTGTATCGCCTGCCCGTTTGATATTGCCTCTATCCTTTTCCAGTAATTCATCAATTAATTCTCCAATTTTTACAACACAAACAATGCCATTTCTTTTTATGAGAACATCTGTGTTTCCCGTGACACTTTTCCCCGATCCCGTAACACCTAAAAGCGGTTGGTGTTTGTAGCCCTTTTCAAGCCCTTCGACGAGGACCTTAGTGGCCGCTGGCTGATCTCCGGCGGGTTTATGATTTGAAACGAGTTCGAATTTCATACCTGACAAATATAGCGCAGTCTCCGGGAAATAAAATCGCTTGATGACGTGATATAATTCTTCCAGTTCAATACAATCGAAATATACCTCTATGACAACCACTCGCCCCACTACC
>CAYJRG010000079.1:0-3094 GCA_964372585.1 uncultured Candidatus Saccharibacteria bacterium | reverse complement strand
AATCCTCGGTAACCTGCGCCAAACTGATCTCGGTTACCTCGAGCTCGCGCTCTTCGATGAGTCCGAGCAGTTTTTCGAGCGGACCGGCGTATGTGGGGAGTTTAAGTTCGTAGGGCATGGCAAATGTCAACGCGATGCGAATATACGAATCATGCGAATCCAGAATCAAAATTAGTATAATTAGTACTCATTACCCTGAATTACGAAACCCCTTTTCTCGTCATCCCCGTGAAAACGGGGATCCAGGAAAAAAAGAGGGCGTGGATCCCCGCTTGCGCGGGGACAAGCCTGGATTCCCGCCTGCCCGCTTCGCCGGAGCTACAGCGAGGCGAGCGCGGGAATGACAAGAATGCATGATTTTGCGGGGTTTCGTAATTCAAAGTCATTAGTATATTTGCATCGAGGTTTAGATTTGAGTTTTTACATTTATTTTTTTCCGAGGGCCGCTTCCGTGTACACATTCGCCAGATTCCAGAGGAGCCATTCGCCGAACTGCTATAGTATAGAGACAAACCCTGCTTGCCGCAATGCTCGTTAAAACAAAATTCCCCGCCGGATTGTCCTTCGATTGTCAAGATTTCATGTTTGAGGATTTGTTCGTATAATTTCGTTGTGTCATCCCCGCTTGCGCGGGAATGACAAAAAAAAGAAATGTCCCTCGCCCTCTACAGAAAATATCGGCCGAAAAAATTAGAAGACCTGCTTGGGCAGGAGACGAACGCGGCGATTTTGAAAAATGCCGCGAAGACTGGCCGGCTTGGGCACGCCTACCTTTTCTACGGCCCGCGGGGCACGGGTAAAACCACAACCGCTCGGCTCATCGCGAAACTGTTGAATTGCGAGAAGCGGCGGGGTGAGAAAAAATTTGCCGAGCTCGGCGAGCCGTGCAACCTCTGCCGCCACTGCAAGGAAATTGACCTCCAAAATTCGTTCGACGTGATTGAAATAGACGCCGCCTCGAACCGCGGGATAGACGAGATCAGAAATTTGAAAGAAGGCATTCGCACAAGCCCCGCCTCCGCAGATTACAAAGTCTACATCATTGACGAAGCGCACATGTTGACTGCTGCGGCATTCAACGCGCTTCTCAAAACCCTTGAGGAGCCGCCCGCGCACGCCGTGCTGGTTCTTGCCACAACCGAATACGAAAAAATACCGGCGACCATCACCTCGCGCACCCAGCGGTTTATGTTCAGGAAACTTCCGAAAACGGTGATCATGGAAAAACTCGCCTCGATCGCGCGACAGGAAAAAATAAAGCTGGACGGGGCGGCGGCGGAACTTATTGCGGCCGCCGCCGAGGGAAGTTTGCGGGATGCCGAATCGCTGTTGGATCAGATTGCGTCTCTTGAGGGAAGCGTTACCGGAGAGGCGGTGGAGCGGATCACCGGGCGGGTTGGCCTTAAAAAAGTGCGGGAGCTTGCCGAACTGATTGCGCGCCGAAAACTTGCCGAGAGCATTCAATATCTCGCGGAACTAAACAACGAAGGGCACAACCTCACGCAATTAACCAAAGACTTGATTCACTACATCCGGAAAATTTTGTCTCTTGCCGTGAGCCCTTCACTTGAAGCCACTTTCCGCGGCGAGCTTACGGAAGAGGAAATTGGTACAATAAAGGAGTTAGGGAAAGTTATGAATCCGGACCAGGGTATCCGATTTCTCAAATCCCTCATCCGCGCGTACGAAGAAATGCGCTACAGCCCGTTCGCGATGGTGCCGCTTGAGGTGGCGCTGATTGAAGAATTGAAGAATGAATAATGAATCTAGAATGTGGAATTTATTTTGAATTACGAAGCTCAAAATCCTTGTCATCGCGAGCGACGCATTAGGAGCGTGGCGATCCAGAGTTACTGGATTGCCTGCCGGCAGGCAGGGCGGGCAGGTTCGCAATGACAGAGCCGAATAATCAGCTAAACATTCATGCGAAAAATCTGGGGCTATGTTTTAGCGGTCGTCGTCCTCATTACAATCGGAGGAGGATTGATTTTTTATTTTTCGCGCGGAAAGCTCCAGCCGGCGGGAGTTCTCCATGGAACGGAATCCCCCGCTTCCTCCTCGCTTGCAACTCAAGAGACTCCGAAGCCCCTGCCGCGCATCTCCCTTGAATTGTATGGGACGCGGAGAAATAAAAAACTTATCTTGCGCTGGAACGATCTCCCCAGCGAAACGGAATATCTAAACATCTTTCGCTCCCCTGCGGGGAGAGAATCGTGGTCGCTCTGGAAAACCATTTCAATCGCCAGCAGTTCGCGCGCGGAAGGAGTCGTTGAAATCGCGGTTGAATCCGGATTTGATTATTCATATTACGTTGAGGCCGCTCGCGGAGGCGCGGCGAACGGCACAAGCACGAACGCAAACACAAACGGCCAAATTCTCTGGACGTCGTCTTCGACGCAACCCGTCATTCTCGGAGAAACCCCCCCTTCGACCGCTCCGTCTTCCACTCCTACAATCGGAGCGCAACAGCCCGGAAACGGCACCGGCACTCCGGCAAACGGCGGACAAAATCAAAACCAAGCCGGCGCTCAATCTTCCACGCCGGCGAGCGTTCCAAATTCTCCCGCGGAGAATACCAATCCCAGCGGAACGATCACCTACTACACCCCGCAGGTGCAGATTTCCGCAACAAGCACGGCACAAACGGGAACTTTTTGGGTTCAACATACCGACAATCAAATAGAAATTGCGTGGCAAAATCTGCCGCCGGAGACGCGGCGCCTCGTTATCTTTCGCTCCGCAAATCAAAGCGGTCCGTGGGTAAATGTGCTCACGCAAACAAGCCCGTACACAATGCAATACTCCCTGAAACTGGTGGACGAAGCGCTCCACTCGCCCCACTACTACAAAATGGAAATTTTCACCGCCGATAATACGCTCATCTCCTCTTACGGCCCGGTCTATCTTCCGGCACTCTGAAATTTTGGTTGTGCGTTAAGGGGTTAAGCGCCATCCGTCATGGGCAATGCTTCGGGGATCATACTTCATGCACTGGGGGCAAAGTAAAAATATAAAAGCAAAAATATAAAAATATATATGACTCTAGTGTTCGATCGCGGTTATGACCCAGAAATTCTGTGGTAGATAATCGCCG
>CAYJRG010000078.1:0-3377 GCA_964372585.1 uncultured Candidatus Saccharibacteria bacterium | reverse complement strand
GCTTCCGATATGGGAATGCCCTGCGCCCACAATTTTTTCATGAGTCCCAGCGCTTTCTTTTTTGCGGAGTCTCCCGCGTGCACCAGAAAGACGCGCCTTGTCGGTTTTGCGGGAAGCCGCGCGTTCTGCGCCTTCATTACGGCCACAACGCGCTCGACGCCGCACGAAGCGCCCACGGCTGGAGTAAGGTGGCTCCCCAGAGCTTCGAGGAGATAGTCGTATCTGCCGCCCCCGGCGACGGCTCCGATATCGGGAATCCCGTCTCCTTCTACGAACATCTCAAAAACGGTGCGATTGTAGTAGTCGAGGCCGCGCACGAGTTGATGGTCGAGGGCGTAGGAAATTTTGAGCTCGTCGAGATACTCCAAAACGCCCTTGAAGTGCGTGCTGCAGGTTGTGCAGAGTTTGTCCAAAAAATTTGGGGCTTGAGTTTTGATTTTTGCGCACGCCTCCGCCTTGCAGTCCAAAAGCCGGAGCGGGTTTGTTTTTAGTCGCCGCGCGCAATCGACGCACAAGTCCCTTTCCCTGTTTTTGTAAAAGCTCTGGAGTTGTTTTTTGTATACCGGCCGGCACACGCGGCACCCGATCGAATTTATTTTAAGAGTCCCGTTTTTGACGCCGAGTTCTTCAAATAAACTTGCAAACATCAGGACGATCTGGGCGTCATATATCGGGTCGTTTATTCCGCCTACAACATCAAACCCGAGTTGGGTAAACTGCCTGAAACGTCCGAGCTGGGGGCGATCGTGCCGGAACACGGGGCCGAAGTGATGGAGTTTTTGGGGTTGGCCGAGCCGCGAGAGGCCGTGCTCGAGGTAGGCGCGGGCTATGGAGGGCGTAAATTCCGGCCGGAGCGCCAACACATCGCCCCCCTTGGTTCGGAGCGTATACATTTCTTTCAAAACCACATCCGTTTCCTCGCCTGTGGTTTTTTTGAACAAATCCGCGTGCTCCAAGATGGGAGTGTTTATTTTAAAAAAATTAAAGGAACGTCCGATGTCTCGGGCTACGGATTCAATCCGTTCCCAGCAGGGCTGTTCGTCGGGGAGCACATCGCGCATGCCCTTCGGGGCCTGAATGAATCTCGACGCCTCTTTTCCTTTTTGTTTTATTTTTGGGGGCATGGGGGGTATGGCAGGAAGGGTGCGTTATTGCGATTGATAGCGATACTCCGGAGCGGCAAATGCCTTGAATTCGTTAATGGGCCAGAGCCGCAGCCGGACTAAGCCGATCACATCGCTTCTATTTAAGGTGCCCCAGCTTCTCGAATCAAAGCTCGCGGAACGGTTGTCGCCCAAAACTAAGTACTCGTTTCCTTTGAGCGTAAACTCCCTTGTCCCGTTCGACGCGAAGCCATGGGGCAGATACCCTTCTTGAAGTTCCACCCCTTGAGGATTCTCGGCGTTCGTCACGGTAATCGTCCCGTTATGTATCACAAGCTTCTCATTAGGCAAACCGATGATTCTTTTGATAAAATAGGTGGACGAGTTGTTGGGGTATTTGAACACAATAACTTCGCCGCGCTCTGGCGCCCGGACGCGATACGTGAGCTCGTCTATCAAGAGGTAGTCCCCGTTCGAGAACGTGGGAATCATGCTCGAGCCGCTCACGAGGAATGGCTGAACCAGAAAACTTTTTATGACAAAAACGGCTACAATTGCCACCACGGCGATTTCGAGTATTTCTAAAATCGAGGCGAAAAATTTTCTCATGCCGAAAATATAAGCAATTATAGCTCGAAATGAAACAACTAATCAAGGCGGGGGGCGGTTCCATACAACTTATGGCGGGGCTTGGAAATCCGGGCGAACGGTATGAAGACACGTACCACAACGTCGGATTCATGGCGCTCGCGTGGTTACTTGAAAATTCACTCGAAACCGTTCCGAAGTTTAAACCGATCGGGGCAAAATTCGAGTACGCGAAAAGCGCGGGGCGCGTGTGGGTGAAGCCGCTCGTTTTCATGAACGAGTCAGGCCTTGCCATCGCAGAGGCGGGCAGATACTTTAACATTCCTCCGGAGCGAATGGCGGTTATTCACGACGAGAGCGATCTTGCCCTTGGAGAGTTCAAATTTTCCACGGGGAGCGGGTCTGCCGGGCACCACGGGGCGCAGTCAATCATTGACGCCCTCGGGACGAACAATTTTTTGAGAATCCGGATTGGCATACGCGCGAGAGAAGCCACGCGCCGCAAGGCGGGAGAGATTGTTCTTGGTCGTATCCCTGATGCCGACTACGATGCGCTCGACAGGGTGTTTAGAAAAATTGCCGAGAGGTTCAAAAAAGGCGGGTTCTAGAGCATGTTCAAAAACCTCTCCACATGTCATCCTCGCCTGCTCGGCTTCCGTCGTCACTAAAGTTTTGGTGGACACGTCGGACGGGCAGGCGCGGGAATGACGGGAATATAAGATGTATGAGGTTTCGAAACACGCTCTAAATCTCTATTCCATATTTTTTAATTTCCGAAATAAATGGCGTAGCTACGGATTTATAATCTTTAGAAGAAACAGGATGCGCTTCGATTCTGTTGTCTAATTTCCAATGTAAAAAATTTAATTCCCCAATTTCTGCCATTTCATCTTTTCCCAATTTTGGTGATACCACACAAATATCAATGTCGCTATCTGTTCTGGCCTTACCTCGCGCATAAGAACCAAACAATATCATACGCTCTACGGGTATGCCTGATTTTTCTATCTTCTCTCGATACCTCAATACTATATTTTTTATTTCTTTTTTTATTGTTTTTTTAACCATGTTTTAAATTTATCAACTTCCCTAATATATTTTTTTGTAAAGGAGGCCGTTGCGCGTTTATAAAATGAATTTTTGTAATCATCATACCTGGTCTTGATATTAAAAGCGTTTACTTCGTACAGTAATTTTGCCTGCTCCTTTGTTAATTCAATTTTTGCCTTTTCCGCAAGAAGCAATAAATCATGAGTTATGGGCGCTACTTCATTATTTTGAACAATAATTCCTTTGAGATATTTTTCCAAAGAAAGGTGGCAGAAAAACAAAGCATACATATGCTTCTTTGAATTGAATAGAACTGAAACAATGTCCCAGTCTTTCTCCGAAGAGTCGAACCAATATTTTTTGTAGCTCCTGATTGGACATAGCGTCAGTATAGCACACATTAAAATTTTTTAAACAACAAAAACTCGAGAAAATATGACTCGCGACGACTCACAAGAACCATTCTTTCTAAAAATTCCGAAAACTTAAAATTTTCCGTACTTGGAAAAAGAACTTCTAGCGCTGTCCGAATATCGTCTTGAAAACATTCCAGAGGGCTGCGCTCATGTTTTCCATAAGAGAAGGAGGTTGCGGCACGCGGGTAGCCGGCAATGAAGTTCCGGCGGCAATCGGCGG
>CAYJRG010000077.1:2599-3446 GCA_964372585.1 uncultured Candidatus Saccharibacteria bacterium | reverse complement strand
GGCCGAAGCTCGATTACGGGTTACACGCTTACCCAGACGGTGAACGTGAAAATGAGGGACTTCAAAAAAATTCCGCAGGTGCTCGCCGGACTCACGCCTCTTGGAATAAACCAGATCGGCGGCCTCTCGTTTACCGTCGAGGACCCGGACAAATATCTCGGCATTGCCCGCGCGGAAGCGATACAAAAGGCACAGCTCAAGGCCCGCGAGATGGCGGGGCAAAGCGGGGCGTCGCTCGGGCGGGTGGTGAGCGTGGGCGAATACAATACAAGACCGATTCCGTACGGGAGGTTTGACGCGATGGCTATGGGCGCCGTCGAATCGAGAGCTCCAGTTGCTTTGCCGACCATAGAGCCGGGAACAGAGGAGGTGCGCAATCAGGTGACGATCACCTACGAACTTAAGTAACTTTTTCTCGTGCCGCCCGATGACCTTAAAAAAGTTTTCGTGATTGGCGTTGGGGTGGGGGTTTTCTCCCAGCTTATCGCGGGGAATCTGATCCCGTCTCCCTCGGCTGTTTTTCGGGTTGAAATGTTTTTTGGGTTCGTCGCGCTCGCGCCCTTCGCGCTTTTTGTTGCGCATCTTTTAGGGAAACGGGTTCCCGTGATTTATCAATTTGCGAAGTTTGCGGCTGTCGGGTCGCTGAACGCCGCCATTGATTTCGGTCTGCTGAATCTCATGATTTTTTCGACCGGCATAGCGAGCGGCGCGTGGTATTCGGTTTTCAAGGGGGCGTCTTTTCTGTGCGCGACGACGAACAGCTTTTTCTGGAATAAACACTGGACGTTCGAGGCGCGGCAGACGGCGAAAAAAAAGGAAGCGGCGCTTTTTTACGCGTGGGCGGCGG
>CAYJRG010000077.1:0-2589 GCA_964372585.1 uncultured Candidatus Saccharibacteria bacterium | reverse complement strand
GTAAATGGTATCGGCATACCCGCGGGCATTTCTGCGAGCGTTTGGGCTAATGTCGGCGCGCTCGTCGGCGTGGGCGCGTCGTTCCTCTGGAATTTTCTGGGTTACAAGTTTGTGGTGTTTAAGAAAAAAGGCAGTTGAGTGTTGTATAAAATCGAAAGGGACCCGATGCGTTTACCGCATGGATCCCTTTAGGATATTAGCGCAGTACGCGCCATCCCTTTTCAAGAGATTTAGCGCGCATCTGTTCGTTTGCTGCCACGAACGGAGCGACCTTTTCAATCACTCTTTCCCAGAATTTTTCAAAATCGATTCCGTTTAGTGTTCGTTGCGCCGCGCGTAAGGCGCGTTGGTTCACGGCGGTTTTTTCGTGTTGGTCTTTTTCATGCCTTTCTGTTTTTGTAACGGTTGTAAGTTGCTTTATAGATTCTATCATACCCATGAGATGTTGGTGACTGTCCGAAAATTGACTTTGCGCGTGCGATCTGCTACACTCCGTTGTGGATGAGTGCGAGTATGCCTTTGCATTAAAACCGTAAAGGAATTCCCACACAATCTGTTTGGCCAAAACCCCCGAAAGGGGGTTTTGGTTTTGGAACGCAGGCGTTTGGCGCATTCATCGTTATTCGCTCTCGGTGCTCCCTCGCAATGGCGCCTTATTGCTTGGTTCGCTCCTCGCTCGCGCCTTGAATTGCATCCAAACGCCTGTGTTCTTATGCCATTTTTTGAGGCGTCGCGATGACGGGGGAGAACTTCCATTTTTCTTTTTTTCCGCGTATCATAAAAGGAACATAACCCGATTAGGGGGCTACAGGCGAGCACTCATTCAAATAACAAACAGAATTGGAGGTCACCACCTGTAGCCCTTTAAGCGGGTTATGTCTGTGTTTGTCCTGCCTCATGCCTGAATTTCAAAAAGATATTTTACTGTCGAGCCTTGTAAACTACCGGATCGGCGGGCCCGCCGCGTTTTTTTTTGACGCCCGCACGCCGGAGGAAATTGTGTGGGCGGTTGGGGAAGCAAAAAAGCGGGACATGGATTTTTTTGTTCTCGGCGCGGGGACGAATGTGCTTGTTCCCGATCATGGATTTGCGGGGCTCGTCTTGCGGCCGAAGATTGATTTTATAAGCGTTGAGGGAAACCTGATTCGCGCTGGGGCGGGGGCGCTTGTTTCCGATGTTCTTGCCGCCGCGGCCGCGGCGGGGCTCTCGGGGCTCGAATGGGCGGGCGGGCTCCCCGGGACGCTCGGCGGCGCCATTCGCGGGAACGCAGGCGCGTTCAAGGGCGAGATCAAAGACGTTGTGCGGGAAGTCGAAAGTTTCAACACGGAGACGCTCGAGTTTTTAACGCGGACGGGGGAGGAGGCGAAGTTCGGATACCGATCAAGCGTGTTTAAAGAAAATGGACGGGGCGAGATTATTGTATCTGCCACGCTCGCGCTTGCCTCGGGAGACCCGAAAAAAATCGCGGAGGAGACGCAGAAAAAAATTTCTTACCGGATCGCCAGGCACCCGATGGAGTATCCCAACGTGGGGAGTATGTTCAAGAATGTTCCCTTGGCGCGGATTTACGCGGACGGCACGCAGAACTACGCGGATGCTTTGCAAAATTCTACATTTGATTTGCGGGGATCTGCGATGCCGGTGAAAATTGACCCGTTTCCCGTGGTGCCGACGGCGTTTCTCATTTCGGAGGCGGGGCTCAAAGGCGTGAGCTTCGGCGGGGCGATGGTTTCGCCCAAGCATCCCAATTTCATCGTGAACGCGCTTGATGCGAAAGCGTCCGACGTGCGGGCCTTGATCTCGCTCGTGAAAGAGCGCGTTGCGGAGAAATTTGTGGTTGACCTCGAGGAGGAGGTACATGTGTTGTAGAGAATATAGAATATAGAATGTTGAGGGTGGAGTATCGGATTGATTCAGATTCCCTTTTTTTAATTTGGCGGTATAATAGAAGTATGAAAATCACCATCAAAACCATACGGCTTGATATAACCCCCGCGCTCACTGTTTACATCGAAAAGAAACTTGCGCCGCTTGCTAAATTTCTGAAGCGGTTCGACGAGACGGGCGAGGCGGAAATTTGGCTCGAGATATCGCGCGTTACCCGACACCATAAAAAAGGCGGGGTGTTCGGCGCCTTTGCCGATCTGCGTTTACCGAAGCGGATTTTGCGCGCGGAGGCGTTTGAATCGGACATCCGGGCCGCGATAGATGCCGTAAAAGACGAGCTCCGTCGGGAGATAGAAACATACCGGACGCGCTTTTTGGAAGTCAAAAGAAAAAAGCTTTAGCGGGGTTTTTCATTGGCTTGCTTCCGATACTCATGTCATATAAAGTTAAACCATGCTAACAACCACCGATACCAAAAAAATAAACTCTGAGCTAAAAACCTTTATCGTTCGAGCGATAACGGAAATCCTTGCCGATCCGGACTTTGGCTTGGAATTTACCGAGAAAGCAAAAAAGAGACTCCGGGACCGACGGGATAGGGCATACAAACAAAGGTAAATATGCCTGCTGAAACGAAAACCTGCCAGACCTGCAAGGCGTTGTTTGTTATCGAACCGGACCCACAGCCCCAGTTTCAGAAAA
>CAYJRG010000076.1:0-3463 GCA_964372585.1 uncultured Candidatus Saccharibacteria bacterium | reverse complement strand
GCGCATGAGGACCGCGAACACGGCCGTATTCCTCTCGGACGAGTTCATGAAGCGCGTCGAACGCGCCGAGCCGTGGTACATGTTCGATCCAAAAGAAACCCCCGATCTCGTGGAGCTCTACGGCAAAGCATTCAGTAAGCGGTACGCGGAGTACGTCGAACTGGCGGAATCCGGCAAGCTCCGTGTGTTTAAAAAGGTGCCCGCCGAAGAGCAATATAGGCAGATATTGGTTGCCCTCCAGACCACGTCGCACCCGTGGCTCACCTGGAAAGATCCAATTAACCTCCGGGCTTTAAATAACAACACCGGCACCATTCACATGTCAAACCTCTGCACCGAAATTTGCCTCCCGCAAGACAAAGACAACATCGCCGTCTGCAATCTCGCTTCCTTGAACCTCGCCGCGCACGTCAACCACAAACAGATTGACTGGGAAAAACTTGAAGAGAGCACCCGGTTCGCGGTTCGTCAACTCGACAACCTGATCGACATCAACGAACTCCCCATCAAGGAGGCGGTGCGCTCGGATAAAGACAATCGCGCCATCGGCCTCGGCGTGATGGGATTTGCCGACATGCTCGAACAGCTCGGCATGGCATACGACACCGAGCACGCGTGGGACTTCGCCGACAAGGTCTTCGAATTCATAAGCTACGCCGCGATAGACGAGAGCGCGAATCTCGCCGCCGATCGCGGAAGCTATAAAAATTTCAAGGGCTCCGGCTGGTCCAAAGGAATGGTGCCCGTGGATACCCTCGGCATCCTCGAAACGGATCGCGGCGTGGAACTTGGCGTTTCAAAAGGAAGCAGGTACCGCGGGTTAAACTGGGACGGCCTCCGCGAAAAAGTGAAGGGAGGGATACGGAACGCGACCTTGATGGCCGTTGCTCCGAACGCCAACATCGGGCTTGTCGCCGGCACGACTCCCGGGATTGATCCCCGTTTCGCGCAAGTGTTCTCGAGAAATAAAATTTCCGGAAAGTATCTCGATCTCAATCATAATCTCGTAAACGACCTCAAGAACATGGGGTTGTGGGAAAAAGTGCGAGAAAAAATAATCGCCGAACAAGGCGACCTCATGAAGATTTCGGGAATCCCCCAGCACATCAAGGAAATTTACAAAACATCGTTCAGCACTTCCCCGCGCGCGTTCATCGAGGTTGCCGCGCGCGCGCAGAAATGGATTGACCAGGCCCTCTCAAGAAACATGTACCTTGAAACGCGGAATATCGGAGAAACGATGGGAATATATTCGAGCGCGTGGAAAATGGGATTGAAGTCCACCTACTATCTCCACATGAAACCCCGCCACACGGCGGAGCAAAGCACG
This sequence comes from uncultured Candidatus Saccharibacteria bacterium, assembly GCA_964372585.1. Classification (GTDB taxonomy): domain Bacteria; phylum Patescibacteriota; class Minisyncoccia; order UBA6257; family 2-01-FULL-56-20; genus JBBTYG01. The sequence continues at coordinate 2,133 of CAYJRG010000076.1, read as the reverse complement.
GTGCACGTGAACAAAGCGGAAAAAATCGGCAAGCGCGGCTTCGCGGCGGTGCTTGAACTTGAAAGCAATGCAACTCCGATGCAAACGGAGGTTACCGTCGCCTCCCTGCTCTCAACTCCCGCTCCGGTCGCGGAAACCGCTCAAGCTAAAAATACTCCGGAGCTCCAGCAACAAACCGCCCCAATCGCGGAAAAACCGGCCCAGAGCGCCCGCATACTCCCTCCGAGCGATCCGCAAGAGCGGCTCGTCTGCGACGGATGCCAGTAGGAAATATAAAAGATCAAAAATCAAATATTAAAAATTTTCATTTTTTATTTTTGAAATTTAATTTTTGATTTTACTCTCATGCTCATCGGAAAAACCTCTCCGGAGGACATGAATCTCCATCCAATTCAATATCGGTGGGCATACGACCTCTACATGCAGGCGGTGCGAAACACGTGGTTTCCTCACGAGATCCCGCTCAAGGAAGACCTCTACGACTGGGAAAAAATGACGGACGATGAACGCCACGCGGTTAAATTTCTCATGGCGTTCTTCAACCCGGCCGAACTCATCGTAAACCGGTCCATCGCTCTCGGCATCTACCCCTACCTCAAATCCCCGGAATGCCACCTCTACCTTGCGAAGCAAATGTGGGAAGAAGCAAACCACTGCGTCGCCTTCGAGTATGTGCTCGAAACGTTCCCCTTGGATCGCACGAACGTTTTCAACCTCCACCTCGAAACCCCCTCGATGAAAGCGAAGGAGGATTACATCAACCGCTACCTGAAACGCATGACCGAAGAGACCATTGACGTCTCAATCCCCGAAGGGAAAAAAGATTTCATCAGAAACCTGGTCGCCACCAATCTCGTGATGGAAGGCATCTGGTTCTACAGCGGCTTCATGGTCGTGCTCTCCTTCCGCCAACGGAATCAGCTTCGAAATTTCGCTTCGATGATCAACTGGGTGATCCGCGACGAATCGCTCCACCTCAAATTCGGCATCAACCTCATCCACAACATCCTCGAAGAAAACAGCGAACTGCTCACGAAAGAATTCGCCGCGGAGATCAAGCAAATTGTGATCGAGGGCGTGGACCTCGAAACCGCGTACAACAAAGACCTTTTCCCCCGCGGCATTTTGGGGCTGAACGCCGACTATGTAAACCAATACGTGGAATACGTGGCAGACCGCCGGCTCGAGGAACTCGGCATCGGCGCGCACTACAAAGCAAAAAATCCGGCAAAGTGGATGAGCGGCGCAACCGATGTTTACGAACTCGTAAACTTTTTCGAAGCGCAAAACACAAGCTACGAGGTGGACGCGCACGCAACGGAAAAAGAAAAAAAGAAAGAATAGGTGAATAATGCCCCCCTTCCTGTCATTCCCGCGCCCGCCCGTCCGACGTGTCCGCCAAAACTTTTAGTGACGGCGGAAGCCAGGCGAAGGCGGGGAAGCGGGAATCCAGAAAAGTCTAGTATGGGGATGGCACAATTTATAAAGATATAACGCGTGGCGAATAGGCTCCGTCTCTAAAGGAGCTGTGAGACGCTCTGGTCTCTCAAAAACCCCGAAAGGGGTTTTTGGTTTCAGTTGAAATATATTCTCGATTTCTGCTACAATCTTATCGCGGGAAAAAACCGCAACGACCGTTCATTAACATCAGAAAAATATTAGAAACCCAAGCTCCCCGGTAGCTCAGTGGTAGAGCAGATCCCTGTCAACGAAGTTGACCCTGAGTTTTATCGAAGGGTGACTTAATTAGGCAGCTCCCTGAAGTTATTCAGGTTGAAACACGAGGTGAATTCGGGGAAAAAATAAAGTCGCGAAAATCGACCGGCCAATCCCGAGCCAAGTCCAGCCCCAGTTTTGGTTGATAGAATAAATCTAAAAATCAAAACTGGAGCTGGAAAGGTGTAGAGACTATCTCGATTGTATCCTCCATAGCTTTATGCGAAGGAGGAAAGAGAGTACTGTTCCAAAAATTATTTGGAATCGGAAGCGCCTCGCACCCTCCCCAGTTTGATTTTGTAAGATCAAACTAGGGAGGGTGATGATATAGTCCGTGCCCAATGGAAACATCGGGATAAACGTAAGGATAAGGTCGTAGGTTCTGCGCCCGAGGCGCACTCGCCTCCGGCGAGGAAT
>CAYJRG010000075.1:3406-3506 GCA_964372585.1 uncultured Candidatus Saccharibacteria bacterium | reverse complement strand
CTTTAACCTTTAACCTTTAACCTTTAACATAAGTCCATGCGCGGCCCAAAAGAAAAAAGAGAGCGGAGAATAGGCGAGCGGCTGAATTTGAAGGCCGAGC
>CAYJRG010000075.1:0-3396 GCA_964372585.1 uncultured Candidatus Saccharibacteria bacterium | reverse complement strand
CCGAGCGTTGTGGGTCTCCGAAATGCGCGATGGTTCGGAAGCCCTACAAACCCGGGGCGCATGGCCCGACGGGCAGGAGAAGGAATCTGTCGGAATTCGGCGTCCAGTTGCGCGAAAAGCAGAAGGTCAAGTTTTCTTACGGCATCGACGAGCGGAATTTGAAAGCCATTTTCACGAGCGCTCAAAAAGCGAAAGGATCCTCGGCATCGAAACTGATCGAGCTTCTCGAGCGGCGGCTCGACAACGCGCTCGTCGTCGCGGGGCTCGTCGCTTCTCGCGCCATGGCGCGGCAGTTTGTGGTGCAGGGCCACATCACGGTCAACGCAAAAAAAGTTACGTCCCCGGGTTTTAGCGTGCGCGTGGGAGATGTGATCGGCGTAAAGCCCGCCTCCATCTCCCGCCCGTTTTTCGCGAAGCGGAAAGAAGCGCTTGCCAAATACGAGCCGCCGCAGTGGCTCCATGTAGATCCGGAAAAACTCGAGGGCAAAGTTTTGTCGCTTCCTCAAGAACCCTCGGTGCCCTTTGAGGTTAATGTGCTTGTCGAATCTTTCTCAAAATAAAAACGTCGCCCATACTTGAACATTTATACATTTGCCTGTACTATAAACACCATGGAATTTTCACAGCTTGGTTCCACAGTAACAATAAAAACAGTTTCCGAAGACGCTAAAAAGGGAGTCTTTGAGATCGAGGGACTCTTTTCGGGGTATGGTCTTACCGTCGGCAACGCGCTCCGGCGGGTTTTGCTTTCGTCCCTTCCCGGAGCGGCGGTTACGGAGATTAAAATTAAAAACGCTCCGCACGAGTTTTCCACCCTCCCGGGGGTAAAAGAAGACTTGGTGGAGTTGAGTCTTAATTTCAAAAAGTTGAGATTCAAAATACACACCGACGAGCCGCAAGTGTTGGCTTTAAAAGCAAAGGGTCGGAAAGAAGTAACCGGCGCGGACATAAAAACGAACTCCCAAGTCGAGCTCGTGAATCCAGAGGAAGTGATTGCGAATCTCACCTCAAAAGACGCAGACCTCGACATCGAAATCAAAGTTGAGCGCGGGTTGGGATACTCTCCGGTCGAAAGTCGGAAAGAGGTGCGGCTCACCGTGGGCACCATCGCGGTTGACGCGATTTTTACGCCCGTGTTCGCCGTAAACTACACATCCGACAACATGCGCGTCGGAGATCGCACCGATTACAACCGCTTGACCGTAACCATAGAAACAGACGGAACCATAAGCCCATCCGCGGCTTTTGGGCGCGCCGCCGCGATACTCAAAGACCATTTCGAGAAAATTTCTTCCATCACCGTTCAGGAATTCGAGGTCAAAAAACCGGATACGGATTTGGCGGGAACGAAGGAAACGAAAAAGCGGCGTTCAAAAAAGGAAAAAGAAGGATAAGATGGGTCAGGGGTCATGGGTCAAGAATCATATAAAAATTTTCAATAGAATTCACATGATTCATGACTCTTGATTCGTGACTCATAAAAAATCATGCGGCACCAAAAAGAAGGAAGAAAATTTCACCGGCTGAAGGGCGCTCGCGCGTCCTTTTTAAGAAATCTTGCGAACGATCTCGTGCGCGCGGGTCGGATCGAGACAACGGAGGCGCGGGCAAAAGAAATCAGGCCCATCGTTGAGCGGCTGGTAACGCACGCAAAGCGGCAAACGCTTGCGAGCAGGCGCTTGCTCCTGAGCCGAGTTCATAACGAAAATATCGTCCGAAAGCTTTTCGATGAATTCGCCCCGCGATACAAAGAGCGGATGGGCGGGTATCTGCGCATCACAAAACTCGCGCAGTCCCGAAAGCGGGATGGAAGTAGGTTGGCGAGGATAGAATTCGTGTAAATAACAAAAATGAAATATCAAAGATCAAAAATGACAGCTCGGAATTTTTTATATTTGATTTTTAATTTAATCGTATGGACTACCGCATAAACGCAAAAAACAAAATACTCGGGCGGCTTGCCTCCGAGATCGCGCTCATACTGCAGGGGAAAAAGAACCCTTCGTATAACCCGCGTCTTCTCGGCGAAGACAGGGTGCTTTTAGAAAATTATAAGGATTTTTCGGTTACGGGCCGCAAATGGAAAGAAAAAATATATTACAAGCATACGGGCTACATGGGCCATTTGCGGGAAAAAACACTTGAGCAGATTTTTGAAAAAGACCCGAAGCGCGTTTTGCGGGAGGCGGTGCGGAGAATGCTCCCCAAAAATTCATTGAACCCAAAGCGGCTCAAAAATTTGGTTTTCGTGGAGGATCAATAAATAAAATCGAAAATGAAATATCAAAAATGAAAAATGATGAGCCCAGCACCACTTTTTGCGCCAGCTGGCGCAAAAAGTGGTGCTGGGCGGCTCCATATTTTTTATATTTGATTTTTAATTTTTAATATGAGAAAGGAAACCCCAATTCCAAAAAAAGCCGAGCGATATGTGGAGGGCGTGGGGCGGAGAAAAACGTCCGTTGCCCGCGTCCGCATTGTTGGCGGAAAGGGAAAATTTTCCGTGAATGGAAAAGACATGAAGCAGTATTTTCAACTGCCGCGGCTCGCCTCCTTCGCGGAGCATCCTTTTTCAAAACTTAACATTGCCGAGCATTTCGACGTTGCGGCGAAAGTCTCCGGAGGGGGGATAAACGCCCAAGCGGAGGCGGTGCGGCTTGGCCTTTCTCGGGCGCTCGCGCTCCACACGCCCGACTTTCAAAAGCGTCTCCATAAGTTGGGATTTTTGACCCGCGATTCGCGCATGGTTGAGCGGAAGAAATATGGTTTGCGCAAAGCGCGGCGAGCTCCGCAGTGGCAAAAACGATAGTTTTTGCCACGAGGAGATGGAGGGGGTCGGGGAGGAACGGGAAATGAGTTCCTTGTAACCCTTCACGCCACATGTCGCCGATGGCGCTTTTTTGGAGACCGTTTCGCCCTCGTACCTGCCTTGTCTACAAACTCCTAACGTATGCCGAGGGCTGCACTTCGCTTAAGTCTCCAAAAAAGCGCCATCGGCGACATGCCTTTGTTGAGCACTGCTAAGTGGCGTGAGGGGTTATGGTTCCCCCGTCGCCCGCTTGTGTTTCCGTCGAATTCGTGATAAAAGACTTTAAGAAGTGACGATCGGGTTCAAGTTTTGAAAACCGAATATCGCCGCATCGCAGTAACTCCGAAACGAAAGTGTAGAACGTGAAAAAAATAGCATCGCAGATTCTTTTCGTCATAATTGGAATAGCCATTGGGTTTTGGCTCATTGGCCAAGCAGTGCATGTCGTAAGGAATAAATATCACAAACAGACTGATTCGAAGCTCTTAGCTTCAACGCCTTCGACGCCGACCGAGGAACCGACGTATTCAGATCTTTGAATTACGAAACTCCACAAGGGCACTTTTCCACAGGCGTATAAAACCACA
>CAYJRG010000074.1:739-3545 GCA_964372585.1 uncultured Candidatus Saccharibacteria bacterium | reverse complement strand
ACTATCAACGGCGATTATCTACCACAGAATTTCTGGGTCATAACCGCGATCGTAAGATTTAAGAAATTTAAGAATATGATATCGCAAGGTCTTATGTAAATACGTAAAGCGTTGCTGCTTCTTTCTATTTATCGCACTTCCGCATTGAATTTTTTCGCGAGAGCTGAGGAAATTTTTTCCATAATCTTATTTGCCTCTTCATCGGTAAGCGTGCGGTCGTCGGCCTGAAATACTATTCTAAACGCAAGCGACATTTTTCCGTTCTTCTCGAATTGATCAAACATCGAAACTCGGCGCGCAAGAGACCCAGCTTCTTTTTCAATAACACAATGTGCGTCCTCTGGCACCACGTCCGAAGAAATGAAAAATGCAATATCCCGAACGATAAACGGAAATTGGGAAATCAGAGCATAAGTCGCTCCCCTTGTTCTCTCTATAGAAACGTCCCATTTGTTTGGATCTCGCAATACCGCGATAAGCGAATCGAGATTCAATTCTAAAATCCCATCAACCCGATTAATTTCCCCGATAGGTTTTCCGAAAAGCAAAATAATACCTCCCGTATCGTCAATCGTGCATGCCGTCTGGATTGAAACCCCCAGCGCGGCGATAAGTTTGTCGCGCACAACACGAATTTCATCATTCACCTTTCCACCCCTAAACCCTTTGGGTTGTGCAATGCCGATACAAAGCGATGTATGCTCGCCCGACAAAGCTTTAGCGGCGGCGGGTTCCCCTTCTTTAACAAATACTTTCCCAATTTCAAAAACTTTGACGCGCTGGATTCCTAATAATGGCAGGTTCACAAGATTCAATTTAAGCGTCATCTCCATACTTTTTGAAAGATGTTCTCGCAAAAAACTCTTGTCCTCCGCAAGCGGATGCTCAATTTCAACCTCGCCCTGCTCCGCAAACGAAGACGTCATCACCTCGGAAAATCCTTCGCTCACCAGAAACTCGCGGATTTTCCATTCCCAATAAAATTGCTTTGGAACCGTGAGCGCGACCTTCCCCTTCGCGGGAAGCGTCGCCGGAATTTTGTCATATCCCACAAGCCGCCCCACCTCCTCGGCTATGTCCTCGGGGATTGTAAGGTCGAGCCGAAATGATGGAATTGTAAGTATGAGATTGTCGCCCGATTGCGAGTGAATAATCTCAAACCTTGAAACCAATTCGGATATTTCAGTTGTTGAAAGGTCAATCCCTAATATTTTTGAAATTTCTTTCGCAGACACAGTAATTTTATGCACCGGAAGTGGCTTCGGATACCAATCAAAAATCTCTCCTGCTGAGATATTTTTGTCCATCTCAAAAAGGTGTGCAGTAAAGTCATTCATGCCCGTAATCGCAAGTTCCGGCGACAAACGATTCTCGAATCGCTTTGAGGCGTCTGTCCTTATGCCGAGCCGTTCGGACGTTTCCCTAATATACAAAGCGTTGAAATTCGCTGATTCAAGTATGAGATTCTTTGTTGATGCCGTAACTTCTGCTTTCTTTCCCCCCTTGATACCAGCAATCGCAAGCGGCGCTTTTGAATCGGCAATTACCAGCACCCTCTTGTCCAATACAATCTCGCGATTATCAAGTGTCACAATTTTCTCCCCCGTACGCGCCAATCGGACAACAAGACCGCCTTCTACCTTATCGGCGTCAAACACATGCAAGGGCTGACCCATGTCAAACATTGTGATATTCGCCCCATCAACAATCGGATTGATAAATCTCTGACTAATCGCCTTGAGATATGCTTTCACCCACACTTTAGGCGAAGGCGTGATATTTTCAACCACCCGCGCAATGTATCTAGAACAAAACTCCGGCGTTTCAACACGAACATCAAGCGCTTTGACTTTTTTTATAACGGGTTGCGGCGGAGAGTACGTTATTCTGGGAAAGCCAGTGATAGCCGCAACCTCGTACGCAATGCCTCTGTGCGAAAGCGCATAACAGGCTCTGTCGGGCAATACCTTCACATCAAAAATAGCATTCTCGTCGTCATCACCCTCATTGCTCGTATACGTAATGCCCTCAACTTCAAACGCCAAAAACGTCAAAATCTCCGCAAGCTCTTCCACCATAGGAAGTGATTTTTGGAAATATGCTCGAAGCCAGTTATAAGAAACGAGCATGAAAATTAAAATTGTGAAACTAGCCTCAAATCGCCGTTATAAAACATCCGAATGTCTGGAATACCGTACTTCACCATCACCATCCGGTCTATCCCGCCGCCGAAGGCAAACCCGCTCCACTTCGACGGGTCAATCCCCGCGGCCGTGAGCACATTCGGATGAATCATCCCCCCGCCCATCATCTCCAACCACGCGGACTGTCGCGGACTTGACGCGGAATCACGCGGACTATTTCTGCGTTGATCCCCGTCCGTTCTACGCAAATTTGAGCTTAAAATATCTATCTCCACCGACGGCTCCGTGAATGAAAAGTAGCTCGGCCGGAACCGCAATTCAACATCCTCGCCAAGAAATTTTTTATAAAAATGTGTAAGCGCGCCCTTAAGGTGTGAAAGCGAAACGTCTTTATCCACATACACCCCGTCGAGTTGGAAAAACTGCGCCTCGTGCGTTGCGTCGGTCGCTTCATTCCGAAACACCTTCCCCGGAAAAATTTTCCGAATCGGCAGGGAATTTTTATTTTTCTCAAGTTCTCTCGCAGTGAGGTTGGTGGTATGCGTCCGAAGCACTCTCCTCTCACTCTTGACCCCTGACCCATGACCCTTGACCCCGTTTTGGCGGAGCCAAAACGTATCCTGCATATCCCGCGCCGGATGGTCGGCCGGAATGTTGAGCGC
>CAYJRG010000074.1:0-729 GCA_964372585.1 uncultured Candidatus Saccharibacteria bacterium | reverse complement strand
TGGCCCGCCGGCGCGCCGCCCATTTTTTTCATTTTCTCATCTTACCCCGCTGCGGCGGCGGGCGCAACAAAAAATCCCTCGGGCGCTACCGAGGGATTTTGCTCGCGATTCTCTATTCTCTGCCGAGAGGCAAGGGGACGGGGCCATAGACCTTCTCAAAAGACGCTTTCGCGCCGATTTTCTTGACGCGGTAGAAAGCGCCCTGATCCAGATACGTCAGAAGGCGGAACAGCCTGTTGGTTTTTTGAAGCGCGGAGAAAGCACCTTCGCGCATCTCCATTCTCACGAGAACGGCGAAGTTATTCGTATAATCCGGCCAGACGTCCACAAACGAGGCGGCCGCCAAATACACCGCCTCGTCTTCCAAGTGCTCTTCTCGCGCCGGAAAGCCAATCGCTTCGTCAACGATTGCCTGCCGCGTCTCCGACAACTCTCGCTGATGAATCTTGAATAATTCTCCTCTCCTGGAATCCTGCTGCGCCAGCAAGAGCCACAGCGACGTCGCCAGAAGTAACACACCAGCCAACAAACCGCCCAAGGCGGGCACCGCCATTGACGGTTTTTCTGCTTTTTCTTTTTCGTTCATACATTATCTCCGTTTTTAGTTATCAATTTTACTAACGAACTATATCCTGCCCACGTCAAAGAAAAAAGTCAAGTGCGGCGAATTTTATTTGGAATCCTGTCATTCCCGCTTTCCCGCCTCGCCTCGACGTCGAGGCGAGGCGG
>CAYJRG010000073.1:0-3596 GCA_964372585.1 uncultured Candidatus Saccharibacteria bacterium | reverse complement strand
ACCCCTGTCCATATCCACAGCTCGGCAAATGTCGCCTTGCGTCATTCCTTTTCTTGTCCTTATTTTCTTTATATTCTGACCCAATTTTTTACTTATCAACATATTTACAGTATACGAGATATTGCTTTCCTAACCAATGTTGATTTATAATTCAATATAGAAGCCCCACACCAGAAAATCTCTTTTCCATTCAAAAAGAAATCCCGCGCAAAACAAATCAAGCAAAGAAAGATTTTCTGGTGGGGGAACGCCGAGGCTTTGCGAGGCGTTGGCGGAATTCGTTGAGTTACCGCAGTATCCGAGCGTACGATTTACTTTCGAATTACCATACGCTCGGCGCGTGAGATTAGATTTGATGACAAATTTTTGCTAAAATGGGTTCTAGCCTCGTTTAAGAGGGACTCCAAACCTTTTTGAAAAAAAACCAAAACCCCCTCACGGGGGTTTTGGGGAACGTCGGCAATTCATAAGCCGGATTCTGTATTCGATGATAATTTGTCTGGGTCCACGATTACTCGCGGGCTCGAGCGGTTCAAACTGGATTTCTCCAGAGTACGACCTTGCACCCAGTAAGGATTTAGCATCCGACGCTCTTCGTGAGGTCGGAGTCCCGACGTAAAGTCGGGACCGTTTCATTTCCGCTTTAGGGGTCTATCTGATTTCTAGCTCTCGCTACGTTGCGAGATATACGACGGAGTACGAGAAGCGACGACGAAGATGTGCTTTACGCACTTCTAGGAGGAGCGACGATGTAATCCGACGTATATTTTGCAACCTTCGGACATTTAAATTTTAGATTATCGCATTGTTGCTTCGGGCTAGGAGTAGAATATCTACACCATCGCCCTTGCGCCTCGCGCTAATCTAAAATTTAAATGTCGCAGCAGAGATTAGAAATCAGATAGACCCCTTATCCCTATGGCGGAACTAGACCTTCTACGTTGGGATGTGGGCCCCTCCGACGCTTTCGGGTCGGAGCGTTTCTGATCGCACCTCTATTCTTACGAACGACGGCTGTTAGCCGCTACAAGCGTTCCGACGCAGGGTCGGAACTGGGTGTCCGGACTTTCCTCTCCGACCGCCGATAGGCGCGTCGGAGTAATCATCTGAATTACCAATGTTCCAATTGTAGTCTATTCGATTTTTGTAACTTGTCAATCTTTATAGCTTATGCTTAAATACCTCACAGTACTGGGGCGGTGCGATTCCGCCATTTTACAACTAAACACTGGCCCACATAAGCCAATTCCGAAAGGATGAATTATGGTTAACTTTGAATTACGAAACTCCTCTTCTTGTCATCCCCGTGAAAACGGGGATCCAGAAAAAGGGAATGTGGATCCCCCCGCTTGCGCGGGGACAAGCCTGGATTCCCGCTTCCCCGCTTCGCCGGAGCTTGAGCGAGGCGAGCGCGGGAATGACAAAATGAGTCATTGTATGGAGTTTCGTAATTCAAGGTGGTTAAGAAAGTATCGCTGTTCTTTGGTCCCAAGTTGCGCCGCGCGCTTGAGACAAACCAAGAATTTGGGGTTAAGGAAAAATCGGTGTGTTTTTTCGAAAGCAAAACAAGCGAAAAAGCTAGATAATATCGAGCCTTTTCGCTTGCCTTGACCGAAAGATAGACATTGAGATGTCTATATCGCGCTACGAAGCATTTTGAAGCCAGAGAATGGGGTAACAATAGCAAGCCCTCGCGTCTTTTTCCCTCGAAATTCTATCGAGCAAAAAAACACATGGGCGCGACAACTCGCTGACTTTGTTTTCGAGGCGGGAACAAATTGTAATAAAAACTCTCACCCCCGCCGCGCGCAACGCGCGCGGCGGGGTTTCTTTTATCATTTCCGACTCATGCCTATTACATTATCAACTTGACGCAATTTTGGGGGCCGACTTCCATAAACCCGCCGGCGTTTTCAAAATAATGGCTCTTGTTGCCGGCATCGAGAACGGTTACTGTTCCGGGTTTGAGCACAGTCATAAGCGGCGCGTGACGATCAAGGACGGTAATCTCTCCCGCTTCGGTTTGGCAGTTCACGGACGCCGCCTCGTCTTCATACAAAACTTTTTTTAGAGAATAAATGCTGACGTGCATGGTTGCAAAGTTTGTCATTCCCGCGTAAGCGGGAATCCAGATTTTTAACCCGGATCCTCGCTTTCGCGAGGATGACGAAATTTTATTTCGTCACTTCCTCAATACTGCCTTTCATATAAAACTTCTCCTCCGAGATGTCGTCGTAGCGGCCTTCGATGATGCCTTCTGTGCCGGAGACGGTGTCCTTGCGCTTTACAAATTTGCCCGGCGTGCCCGTGAACGCCTCGGCGACGAAGAACGGCTGGGAAAGAAACCGCTGAATTTTCCGCGCGCGTCCGACAACGAGCTTGTCTTCGGCTGAAAGCTCTTCCATGCCGAGGATCGCGATGATGTCTTGCAGTTCCCTGTAGCGGCCCAAAATGCGCTGGGTTTCGCGGGCGACGGCGTAGTGCTTCGCGCCGACGATTTTCGGATCGAGCGCGGTGGAGTTCGATGCGAGGGGGTCCACCGCGGGGTAAATGCCGATTTCGGTGAGCGCCCGCGAGAGCACGATCGTGGAATCGAGGTGAGCGAACGCGCTGGCGGGAGCGGGGTCGGTGATGTCGTCCGCCGGAACATAGATTGCTTGCACCGAGGTGACCGCTCCGTTTTTGGTCGAGGTGATGCGCTCCTGGAGCTTGCCCATTTCCTCCGCGAGCGTGGGCTGATAGCCGACTGCCGAGGGAAGGCGGCCGAGAAGCGTTGACACTTCCGACCCGGCCTGCGAGAAGCGGAAAATGTTGTCAATGAAAAGCAAGACCTCTTTTTTCTCCACGTCGCGGAAATACTCCGCCATCGTAAGCGCGGTGAACGCGACGCGCAGGCGCGCCCCGGGCACTTCGTTCATCTGGCCGAAGACGAGCGCGGTCGAGTTGATGACGCCCGATTCTTTCATTTCGCGGTAGAGGTCGTTGCCCTCGCGGGTGCGTTCGCCGACTCCGGCGAAGACAGACACTCCTTTCGACTCTGTGGCAACGTTGTGGATGAGCTCGGTGAGGAGCACGGTTTTGCCCACGCCCGCGCCGCCGAAGAGGCCAACTTTTCCTCCGCGAACGAACGGGGCGATGAGGTCTATGACTTTGATGCCGGTTTCGAAAAGTTCCGTTTTGGTTGATTGGTCGGAAAACGCCGGCGCGCTCCGGTGTATCGGCGAAAACTTTTTAAATTTCTTCGACGGGTCGTTCAGTGCCTCGCCGAGCACGTTAAAAATGTTTCCGAGCACTTCTTGCCCCACTGGCGCCTGAATCGGGGAACCGGTTGCCCGCACCAGCTCTCCTCGCCGCAAGCCATCGGTAGATTCCAAGCTTATGGCGCGGATTTTTCCGGGCTCGAGGTGTTTCGCCACTTCGAGCACGATCTGCCTCCCGTCTTTGTGGGCGGTGAGCGCCTCAAGAATCGCCGGCATCTTTTGTTCGTCCGGAAACTGCACATCCACCACCGGCCCGATGATTTGTATGATTTTGCCTTCGGTCATTTTTTAGATTAAAAATTAGGGTCAAGACTAGTTTAGATCATCTTTTCGCAT
>CAYJRG010000072.1:0-3665 GCA_964372585.1 uncultured Candidatus Saccharibacteria bacterium | reverse complement strand
AAGCGGGGATCCACGCCCTCTTTTTTTCCTGGATCCCCGTTTTCACGGGGATGACAAGGGGATGAGTTTCGTAATTCAGGGTAAGTGTAGCAAACGAAAACGCACGACGCAAGTTTGGATTACAATGAACCTCCGCGTAGCAAACTGCGCGGAAATGAGCAAGACATTATAAATGATTAATCTTTTATAACGTAAGACGGTCCAACGCGCCTTTAAAAAATCACCCGCCGCAACTCTGGTCCTTCTTGAAGCGTATGCTCCAAAATCTTATCTCCTTCGCCGAACAGAAACCTGCCGCGGAATTTTTTCCCCGCAAGGAGAAACGGGAACCAATAAATATCGTCGGGCCACATAGAACCGAACGGTATCTCCTCCACGGCGAACCACTGCGGCTTCATCTCATCGGTTTCCATGGGCTCGCCCCTAAAATCCCCCGCTTTGAAAATGTGCACCTCCAAAATTTCCGGATTCCCCTTGAATTCAAACTCAATCACGCCGGACTTTTCGATCGCGCCGACCTCGACTCCGGCTTCTTCTTTTACCTCCCGCCGCGCCGCCTCCTCGATTGTCTCCCCAGCATGAACTTTTCCGCCAAATCCGTTCCACCGCCCCGCTCCAAATCCGCGCTTTTTCATGCCCAATAAAACTTGTCCGCCTCGATGAATGACGCACAACGTCAAATTTTTTTCATGTTAATTGAATTTCATCTCCTCTCTACCCTAGCAGCTAGTGGCTAAACCCTACTCCTACAAAATCCTCTGTATCGGCCAACTGATGGTCTCCAAAAATTTTTGGAAAAACGGCCGCCGAACCCATTCATCATAGCGAATCTCTCGCGCCGCCTCAATGTCGGCCAAAAAATGCCCCGTGAGTTCCTCGACAAATTTTCTATCCGCGCTCACCAAATTTCCCTCGTAGTTCGAAAGCAAGCTCAAGTTGTCGAGGTTCGCGCTCCCGACGGTGCCCCACACATCGTCAATCACCGCGGTTTTAACGTGGAGCACCGTGTTTTGGTAGCGATAGATGCGAATGCCTGCCTTGAGAGCAACGGTAAAATAAGCGCCGCAAGCGATGTCCGCCATCCGAACGTCCGATGTTTCGGGGATCAGCAATCGCACGTCAACCCCGCGGCGCGCGGCGGAGACAAGCGCGCCGAAAAAGCGGATGCTGGGGACGAAGTAGGGCGTCGTAAAATACGCGTACCGCCGCGCGCCGCGGAGAGCTTTGAGCATGCTTCGGTATAAAAACCGTTGGCGCAAGTGCGGCGCGCTCGTCAAAAAAGAAAAAACCGAGCCCGCGGAATACGGCTTTCTTTGCCACCGTAACAAACTCTTCTCGCGCGCCGCCGCCCACGTGCGCTCGAAAGCATCGCTCATCTCGCCGAGCGCCGCGCCTTCGACCCGAACATGTGTGTCCCTCCACCCGCTCATCTGGCACGCAACGTTCACGCCGCCCGCGTACCCCACGCGACCGTCCACAATGAGCAATTTCCGATGATCGCGGTGAAAAAACGAAGTAAACCTGCCGATGCGCCACGGCCGAATCGGATTAAAAAATCTGATCTCGACTCCGGAAGCCGCAAGCGCGCGCGCCTCTGGTGAATTGTAAAATCCGTAGCTCCCCACCATGTCGAAAAGCAAACGCACACGCACGCCCTCGCGAACTTTCTTTTTGAAAATCTCGACGAAGCGCCTGCCAACCTCGTCTGCCGCAAAAATGTAGAGTTCAAGATCAATGGTTTCCCTCGCCCCACTCATGTCCGCAAGCATCGCCTCCCACGCCGGTGGCGGGGAAAGGTAAAAGTTCCAGTTTTCCTCCGTATCCACTTCAACTCCAACATGCGACCGTTCATCAATTTCATTCATGATGAAACAATATCAATAAACGAGAAAAGCACAAACACCCCTCCTCTGTCATTCCCGTTCAAGCAATCCGGGGATCAGAAAAACGCGCGCACCACGCGCTCAAATCCCGGAACGACCTCGAAAGCGGAAAGTTCTTCTGGATTAATCCACCTACACTCCTCGATCTCCCAATTGGGCGAGATGGCGTTTGTACTTACTCTGACGAGCACCGGATGAACAATCCACGTCTTCCCGTGCGCCGCGTCCTCTGTTTCAAAAACAGCGCCCTCCACAATCTCCGTGATGGCGCGCTCCCCGATGCCGACTTCCTCCCACAATTCTTCTTTCGCCTTTTCCTCGATATTTTTCTCGTCATCAAGAAACCCCGAAATGCCGCTCCACAGGCCCGGGTAAAAATTCATCAAGCCCCCATCCCAAAATACCTTCGGCCGCGATACTGGCCAATCTTCGCGCGGCACAAGGAGTAAGGACGAAGGTGTATCCTCTGGATACTCCGATGTCCGAAACGACGCAGTGATCGCGCAAGATTGGCCGTATCCCAAGGGGTTGCGGAGATTTTCTCGTCCCGCTGTGTTGCGACTGCGTCGCAGTGGGTAAACCACTGCTTCCTCGTCGCGCCTTGCGGGAAGAAGAAAATCTCTCGCAACGCGACTAGAAGGTATTTTGGGATGGGGGCTAAAACTTCGGCGCGTAAGAAGGATGGCACCCTTGAACTCAACCACGCAGTTTATAACCGGCGCGCGCCTGGCGTTTGTGTAATCAATCTGCCCGGGACGCGGGGTAAATCTCGGCTCTTTGTTTTCGGATTTCCGAGAAGTCATTCGAGTGAAATAACCTGTATGCCTTTTTCTCTGATCTCGCTTTCGGGCCAAAAGAGGCGATCCATCTTAAACTTCCCCACATACGTCACCTTTTTCTCAATCCTTCTTCCAGTATACTCTTTCGTTTTCGGATCCCACTCCTCGAGCGCCAGAGTGTCGCCTTCGTGTATCTCAAAGTCGTCAAGCCGCAGTTCAAACTTTTTCTTCCCGGACGCCACCGCGTCAAAATATTCCGGCCAGATTTTTTTGTGAACTATCGCCATGAATTTCCATTCATCATACCCCACGCGCGGCAAATAAAAAAATGCGCCCCTCTCCACGAAGAAAGAGGGGCGACGCGTTACGCCGCAGGCAAAGAGCCGCTTCTGCGCCATTCCAACTTCTTGAGTTTATCTCTCTCGCAAAGAATCAGGACGGGGACGCCGCTCCTGTTGGCCATTTCGACTTCAATGCCTCCGCCCCATGATGGAGCAATAGCCGCCACAACGAGTATTGATGTTCGCTTGCACACCCGCTCACGTTCAACCTCGTCAACCTCGCGAGGCGTGAACTTCGTGTGCCTGATGGGGTCAAAATGCTCATGCGGAACAAACGCCCGCACGCCGGTAACATCCTCAACCACGTCCGCCACAGACTCGTAAAAAGCCCGGGCTTTTTTACGCTCCCTTCTCGGCAACTCGGTTAATGGCCCACACACGTAAACTGTTTTTTCTGTTTTCAAGACTCACCGTCCTTCCTGGGTTCGCGGCTTGTTAAATTCCGCTTGCTTCATTGAATAACAAAAACCGGCTGAAAGTCAAAGTATGTGCGTCTGGTCGTTCCAGATTATGAGGTGCCATCCCTTCCGCGTCGCGTTTCCCACGCTCTCCCCGTGCCTGACGAAAAAGACCTTCATAGTTATTTTTCTTCGACTGATCGAAGGGTAAAGGGCATAAAGTAATTTTTAATTTCCTCGGCACGGACGGCGTATTGCGGCGGC